>DIYE01000264.1 GCA_002428885.1 Alphaproteobacteria bacterium UBA6062 | reverse complement strand
ACCCGCCGCTTTTTGTTGACCTCCGGCAATTGAGGCACGCGTGCGCAATAGACTTCAATCTGCTGGGGTGCCGGATAGTAATAGCCGACATAGCGATCCTGTTTGATTTGGGACAGAGCCGTTCCTGTGGTCAAAACCATGAGAAAGAGGGATGTCGCAATTGTCAGGAATTTCATAAGGGCCTCATCTGCCACTGAACTGATACAGGAAAGGCATACCAGATTAGCGGATAGAGACGAAAGGAAATCCGGATCATCAGGTCTTGAAATCAGATAATTTAACTTATAAGTAGCAATTATGAAAATTAAAAAGTTTATGGTTGTGTTTGCTGTTGCACTGTTCTTTCCCGTGGCGATGGTCGCGGCGGATGTTTCGGATAACCTCTATTGGGGACAGGTAACAGATGTTTATGACGGGGACAGCCTGACGGCTGAGATCGCCTTATGGCCGGGACAATATGTACAGGCAAAGGTTCGCATTCGCGGGATTGATGCGCCTGAGATCCGCGGAAAATGTGAAGTGGAGCGACAGAAGGCCAGGCAGGCCCGGGATTTTCTGAAGCAGGCGATCCTTGGCCAGAAGATCATGCTTTCGGATGTGGTACGCGAAAAATATGGCCGTATCCTAGCCAGTGTTTCCAAAGCCGATGGCGGGTCTGTTTCCAAAATGATGGCCGATGAAGGTTTGGCAAGGCGTTATCAGGGAAGGGCCAGGCAAAGCTGGTGCCGTTGAGTATACGGTCCGGTTATTTTTTCCCGCCTGCGAGTCTGTACGCTTCGGGATGGTATCTTAGCCGCCACATGGCATAGGTTCCTAAAAGCGGGCCGATAGCCAGCGGCAGGAAGGCGAACTCCCAACCGGCGCTGGACGCAACCACGGGAACCAGATGGATGGTTGCCAGGCTGATCAGGAAGCCGGTACAAGTTTGAATGGTCAGCATGGTTCCGATCATATTGGCGGGGCTCAGTTCAATGATGCAGGTTGAGAACTGCGCCGAGTCGGCAATCACCGACAGACCCCAGACCAGACAGATTAAAATCAGGATAGCCGGGGAGCTTCCATAGAAGAGGCCGATTAAGGCAGCGCAACTGCCGCTGACCAGCATGGCAGACATTGTCACGGTCGTCCGTCCCAAACGATCTGCCAGCCGCCCTGCAAAGAGACTACCAATGGCACCGATTCCAATGGTCGCGAAGGTCGTGAGATTGGCGTAAAGAGAGGCCTCATCATATCCGGCCAACTGAAAGCTGCCGAGCAGGAAAATGCCGATCCACGCCCACATGGCATAGAGTTCCCACATATGGCCGAAATATCCGAAATTGGCAAGCCGAATGGCCTTGTTTCGCCACGCTTCCAGAGCGAGGGAAAACTCAAAAGGTGGTGCCTTCGGGATGGGGCTGCCAAGCCTGACAAACTGCACAAGCAGGGCTGATATCAAGGCTAGTCCGGAACTGCCGAGCAACGTAAAACGCCAGTCAAGCCAGTCTACCTGGAAGATGTTCAGGAGATGTGGCATAGCGCTTCCCAGGGTGAGAGCACCAACCAGTAAGCCGACCAACAGGCCGGCGTCGCCCCTGGCCCAGGTCGCCATCATTTTCATGCCGACAGGGTAGATGCCGGCCATGGCCATCCCGGTCAGAAGACGAAAGAACAGTGGGGCAATCGAAGTCGGATCCAGGACTAGAATGACACAGTTGGCAAGGGCGGCTGCTATTACACAAATCGTAAATAGAAAGCGCGGAGATATCCTGTCGGCCAGGCTGAATAGAGCACTGATAAAAGTTCCGATGACGAAGCCGATGGAAACGCTGCTGGAAAATAAGGAAGCTTGTGCATCACTGAGATCAAACTCTGCTCTTAAATCCGGTATCAGAGCCGTTGCCGAAAACCAGAGAGACAGGGCCAAAACTTCTGCCAGGGCGAGAAAAGTTACGGACGTCCATTTGGAGGTGGTTATATCGCTTACGGAATCACTTGTCATAAAGATGTATATTATAAGATTTCTTCTTCATCCCTAGCATGACCGTTCTGTGCTTTAAAGGAGTTAAGGGCGGCTGTTTCACACATTTCAGTGACGGGAGTTCAGTCGGCGGCCTTTCCTTTGCGATTTTCCACTTGTCTTTCGCGGTGAATTTCGCGATAACGCGCCATCTTTCTAAACACGGCTAAAATCCCGGAAACAGGCGGCGGCAGATATGTCAGAGACGTTCGAAATTGTGGACATGCCTTCCTCCTCGGAAGAGGCGGAAAAGCCGGACTATTTTGTCCGAAAGGACGGCCTCGTTTTTGCCGGAACCCATCTCATCGTTGATCTGTGGGATGCGTCAAACTTGAATGACAGCCAACTGATCGAACAGACCCTGAAAAAGTGTATTCACGTTGCCGGGGCGACACTCCTGCATTTTCATATCCACCAGTTTGAACCAAATGGTCTGTCCGGTGTTGCCGTTCTTGCTGAAAGCCATATCAGTTTCCACAGTTGGCCGGATACAGGTTATATGGCCCTTGATATCTTTATGTGCGGGAAGACAGAGCCTCATAAATGTATCGATATCCTGAAGCAGGCTTTTGCACCGGGTTCTGTGCAGATCAATGAAATCAAGCGAGGCATCCTCTCATGATTGAGGTGTTCGACGAAGGTCTGCATAGCGGCGTTAATCTGGCGCTGGAGGTTGGCACGGTCCTTTACCGGGATAAAACCGAGCATCAGGACCTGATCATTTTCGAAAATAACACGTTCGGTCGGGTTATGTCACTGGATGGTGCCATCCAGACAACGGAACATGATGAATATATTTATCATGAGATGTTTGCCCACGTGCCGATCCTGGCTCACGGTGCTGTCAAAAAAGTTCTTATCATTGGTGGTGGTGACGGCGGTGCGGCCCGTCAGGTTCTGAAACATAAGGGTATTAGCGTGACTCTTGTGGATATCGATCGGACGGTGATTGATCTTTCCATAAAATATCTGCCCAGCATCAGCGGCGGTGCCTTTGAGGATCCGCGCCTGCAGATCGTTGTGGCGGACGGCTGCCGTTTTGTGAAGGAAACGGAAGAGCGGTGGGATATCATTATCATCGATTCCACCGATCCCCACGGGCCTGGTGAGGTTCTCTATACCCAGGAATTCTATGCGGATTGCAAATCCTGCCTGACCGAGGGCGGGATTATCGTTACCCAGAACGGTGTCCCTTTTGTCCAGGCGGAAGAATTACGGAACAGTTACGATCGGCTCGGAACCCTTTTTGCCGATGTCAGTTTCTATCTGGCAACGATCCCGAGTTATGTGGGAGGGCCACTGGCCTTTGGCTGGGCGACGGATAATACCTCTTGCCGGAAACTGTCCGAAGGAGAATTGGCCAACCGGTTCCTCAATGCCGGGATCGAGACCGGATATTACAGTTCCGATATTCATAAGGCATCCTTTGTTCTGCCACTTTATGTTCGGAAAATTCTGACAGCGGAAAAATAATCCGACGCTAGATCCTGACCCTGGGCGTTTAACACTCCACCACATTCACGGCGAGGCCGCCCTGGGATGTTTCCTTATATTTGCTGAGCATATCGATGCCGGTCTGGCGCATGGTTTCGATCACCTCATCCAGAGATACCACATGTTCGCCGTCGCCCGAAAGCGCCAGACGGGCGGCATTGATGGCTTTCATGGCGCCCATGGTGTTGCGCTCGATACAGGGGATCTGAACCAGACCGCCGATTGGATCGCATGTGAGACCGAGATTATGCTCCATGCCAATCTCCGCGGCATTTTCCACCTGTTCATTAGTGCCACCCAGAACCGCCGCTAGTGCCCCGGCTGCCATGGAACAGGCGACACCCACTTCACCCTGGCAACCGACTTCAGCCGCTGAAATAGAGGCCCGTTTTTTGTAGATGGAACCGATGGCTGCAGCAGTCAGCAGAAAATCACGCATGCCGTCTTTTGTCGCGCCGGGGCAGAAACGTTCGTAATATTTGAGGACGGCCGGAATAACGCCTGCTGCACCGTTGGTCGGTGCCGTCACCACGCGGCTACCGGCCGCATTTTCTTCATTCACGGCGAGTGCGTATAAATTAACCCAATCCAGAACCGTCAGCGGATCCCTGGATGCTCTTTCCGGATTGGCCATCAGTTCGCGGAACAGACCGCTGGCCCGGCGCTTTACATTGAGGCCGCCCGGCAGGATCCCATCCGTCTCGCAACCGCGCTGGATACAAGACAGCATGGCGTCAGTCACGTCATCCAGAAAGGTATTTGTTTCGTCATCACTTCGCCAGGTTGTTTCATTCTCGCGCATGATCTGGGCAATGGAGAGGCCGGTTTCCTTGCCGATAGCCAGCAACTCGTCAGCAGAGGTGAAAGGGTGAGGCATCTGGATATTATGCCCCTTGGTCTCTGACCGGTCGCCTTCGTCATGAGATACCACATAGCCACCACCGACGGAGAAATAGTCTTTTTCAGCCAGAAGATCGCCTTCTGCTGAATAGGCATAAAAGCGCATGCCGTTGGAATGTTCCGGCAGCATCTGATCTTTCAGGAAGAGAAGGTTTTCATCTTCAAAGAACGGGATCTTGCGGCGGCCTCCCAGATTGATTTCATTCTTTTCCCGAATTGCCGCTACCATAGGGGCGATGCCCTCCGGGTCAATCAGGGAGGGGCGTTCACCGGACAGGCCGGCAAGAACGGCTATGTCGGTGCCATGTCCATGCCCGGTCAGGGCGAGGGAGCCGTATAGCTCCACCAGAATCCTGCCGGTTCTGTCGAAAAGTCCTACCGCTTCAAGGTAATCCGAAAATCGCTTGGCCGCTCTCATAGGGCCGACGGTATGGGAGGAGGAGGGACCAATACCAATGGTGTAAAGGTCTGTAACGCTGATATTTACATCCAGTTGGGACGTCGGAACAGGCTCAGCTTTTTTCTGTCCCATGGCCGGAACCACAGGTGTGACACTCCCCAGGCCTTTTTTCTCTACTTCGGTCATAATGGCACCTCTTCAGTCAATGACATACAGTCATCTGAAAGACGATGCCCCCTCTGTCCCTTTACCTGAAAGATTGCCGGCGGACCGGTTACCTCTTCGGTGGAGGTTCGCTTTGCAACCTCTCTCTCCAGAGCCTCATGATCCCGACAGTACATTTGCCTGAGAGTTTCCGGGGCGGTTGCTCCTTCGGCGTCGGCAAAGCCGATCTCTCCCACCGGGGTATTACGAGGTTTCCGTATTACTCAGATCTGATGGAGCGTAGGGATGGTTCTTCTTTTCGTCAAGATTATTCCCGTTCACGCTTGCGATACCAAGCCGCACCGTCACCAATGATTACACCTTTCCCAGTAATCGATGATCACCGGTCCGCCGTCGGTAACGTGATAACCTGAATAGGCAGCGGCCGTCATACAGGCATGATTGGGAAGGATGCGGAGTTGCTTGCCGATTGGAAGGTCATCGAATGTGAGGGATGTCTTATCCAATGAAATCAGGCCATGCTCCTGATTTGTAGACGTGACCCAGAGATTATCCAACGGTTTGCAGGTGACAGGATCACAGGCAAGACCATAATGCTGCTCTCCGAGCGGGTTCTTCTTACCGGGATCTGCAGATAAGGCCAGTCCGCCAGCATCAATCAGAATTCTGTTTTCAGACCTGTTATGACTGATAATCGTGCTCAGGACCGAAAGAGCGATATCGGTGTCGTCACAGACACCAAGCGCCTGCATCACCAAATCATGGAAAACATAAACGCCGGCGCGAACTTCAGTAACGCCTTCCAGCGATTTTGCGAACAGAGCAGTGGGGGTTGAACCCATGCTAACAATAGGGCAGGTAAGACCGGCAGTGCGGATTTGTTCTGCGGCTTCTGTAATCGCTGCTCTCTCCTGTTCCGCCATGGCGGCCAATTCAGTTTCTCCCTTACAGTAGTAGGAGCCGCCAGCATGAGTCATAACACCGGCGAGAGACGTTCCTTTCTGGCGGTGCAGAAGATTGGCAATGTCCGAAATAGTAGCGTCGCCAGGTTTCAGACCGGCTCTTTTACCGTCACAATCAATCTCGATCAGGCAGGGAAATTCGGCGTTGAGCTGGACGGCGGTCTTTGCAACCAATCGGGCTGCTTCGACAGTATCCAGCAGAAGGGTAAGTTTCGCTCCCTGATCCATGAGGGTTTTTATCTGTTGCAGTTTTCCGGGAACAATCGAAATCGCGTATAGAATATCCGTATATCCCTGTTCCAGAAAATACTCTGCTTCTTTAAGGGTCGAGACGGTTATGCCGCCGTCACCGGGTTTCAGGATGCGCTCAGCAACAGAGCGGGATTTACAGGTCTTCAGATGAGGACGCAGTCTGGATGACAGGCTTTGAATTTTCCCGTTCATGGTCTGAATATTCCGGTCCAGCCGGGCCTGATCCAGCAGAAGGGCCGGGGTGTTAAGAGACGACAGCTGCACTATGTTCCTCCAGATTATCATTTCAGGTTGCAGCCTACTCCGCCTGATGGTTTTATCAAGCGTGATATCAGGACGACTTATGTCGTTCGAACGGGGGTGATATGGCCAGAATTGTATTTGGATGGGAATTTGGCGCGAGCCTTGGGCATATTTATCCAATGCTCCGGATTGCCGATGTGCTTAAGGAGCGAGGACATGAGATTCTCTTCGTCTGCCGGGATGTGGAACGGCCCTTCGATGTTATCAAGGCGAGGGGGTATGCGTTAATCCAGGCGCCTTTCTGGAAAAACCCGCCTATCGCCAACTTGCGGAGTATCCCGACGCCGGGCTATGCAGATGTCCTGGCGCGACAGGGATTCGGATATCGGCAAACACTGAAATGCATGCTGTCTGCCTGGGATGATCTGCTGATCTCTTTGAAGCCTGACCTGATCATTGCGGATCATAGTCCCGGGCTCAACCTGGCGGTTCGTGGTTCCATTCCCCTTATCAATATCGGCAATGGCTTCACGTTACCGCCCAGTCAGATGGAAACATTCCCGCCTATCATTGCGAGGGGGAAACCGCTTGTCTCATCACAGGGGTTGCTGAACCTGTTCAATGATCTGCAGAAAGAACGGGGAAAGCCTGTTTATGAAAGGTTGCCGCAGATTTTTGAAGCCGACGGTGAATTTGCCTGTACCCTGCCGCAGCTTGATCCTTATGCGAAATTTCGCGACAAGCCCGTCTGCGGCCCGCTGGAAGACTCTATGAAGGCAGTTCCGCTTCCTTCGGAGTCTCATATCTTTGTTTATATGGCGAATGAGGCTGAAGACAGTGAACTCGTTCTTAAAGCGGTTCAGAAAACGGGATGTCCGGCAACGGCCTATATTCGCGGAGCCTCCACCGAACGGAGAAAGACCTATCAATCCGACCGGCTGGAGATGTTGGATAGGCCGGTTGATTTTTCTGACATGCTGCCAAAAGCAAGCCTTGTTATTCATTCAGGCGGCGGGGGGACCGCGACGTCCTGTCTCATGGTAGGGCGAGCGCAAATTATGTTCCCGAGGCAATCTGAATCTTCCCTGACAGGCCGATTGCTGTCGGCACAGGAATTAGCAAGGGTGATTCCAAAAGGCACATCAATTGATGATCTGGCATCGGTTATACAGAAGACGCTGGTCAATCAGGCTATGCAGGAAAGATGCAATCAGGTTGCCAAAGCTCTCTCTGCCGGAGACTGGACATCTGCGCTTAGTAGAATAACCGATCGGGTGGAAGAGCTGGTCCGGTAGGTCGACCGGACCAGTAGATCGCTCAATTCATGTTATATTTCAGGACCCATAAGGGCAGAAGAGCGGCGACCTCGCGGCTGCTCCCGTCCAATTCTACAGCAATTTGTCTTTCTTTCAGATCAATTCTGACGATCCTACCACTGAACTGACACATTTCTGAGGTGCCGGCCGGTCCGAAAATACCTTCGATTTTTTGGTCCAGGGCTGCATTCTCCATCAGGCCGTTGAGCAGGATCCCGTTAAGCGACCAGTTTTCAGTCAGGAATGTGTCGTCGCCGATTTCCACCTGTAATGTAGGGCTGGATACCCGAAAGGAGTCGCGCTGTTCAAACCGGTTGGGAACGGATGTGCTGATCTCTTGAGCGTGTAACAAAGGAACCTCCAAACAAAGTGTATTGTGTCCTGATGTTATGCATCCAGTGTGCCAGTTTTTTCGGCATCATCCATAAAATCACTTTTCTGCCGAAGCGACTATATGTGCTGCGATAAAACCCGGTATCGAGCTGTATGGCTTGAGCTATGACTTCAAAGAGCAGGCTGGGATAATTTTGCCGGTCGGCAAGGTCGTACCCAAGGCGTCGGCAAGATGGTTCCAGCATCCCGTGGTGCAGATATAAAGCGTGTATTCATGGTTTAGCATAAAGGGTCGATCATGGAATGAAGCGGGCTGTTGAGTTTTACTTAACGCTTCTTCGTCACCGATTCTGATTTTGGTCGTCTTGAAAGGGCGATTCTCGTTTAATGATCAAAAATCCACATCTTTGTGGAGAGTTTTTTTAAATTCAAAATCTTTTCAAGGGAGAAAAATGCCTCAGTGAATGTTTTTGTCAAAATTTTTTTTGGAAAATTTTAGCTCACTGAAGGTAATTAAATGGCTGGTTTCCTTTATTTTTTTGAATTTATCTTTCAATTGCCAGATAAAAAGTGAGTATTTGTCAAAAATGACAAATTGTCATTTGAGGAAAAGGTTGCTAAAAAGAATGGGAAGCCGGGTAACCGGACGGAAAGATCCGGGCCTGGCTAAAATACCGAGGAAGCAACCCATCAGGAAGGCGACTTTTAGAGTCAGAGAAGGTACTCTCCCCTTCTCATCAGCGCTCTAGCTTTTCAAGGATAACAAGCATCGGTTTGAGACATTCTGCTTCTGGTAGTTCAGAAAGCAAAGACAGTTGCTCAAGTGACGTCATGCCTAGGCCAAGGCATAAATTAACAATAAGGCCTGTAAATCTGAAAAGCCTCCATCTTAACGGATGGGGGTTATTCTTTTTGGGGAGTTTCGATCCCGAAAAGTGTTATTCTGATGAGAAAGTGATGGCTTTCTGTGATTTCTCTTCCTGTATGAGTTCGCGGATCTGGATGGAGCATTTCGCGCATTGAGGAGATGCGCCCAGGCACTCATAAACGTTTGGTACGGCATCCGCTCCTGAAGCAATGGCGCTCTTAACGTCTCGATCTGTAAATCCGTTACACAGACACACATACATGTGTTTTTGATCCGAAGCTGGAAGTGATAATCATTCTGAACAGATATTGTTTTTCGGAATGATTGTCAATGTTATTCGCATTCCATCAAACCTTGCTTCCCTTTATTACCGGGGGTGCAGGTCTGGTTGAGGGGCAACTATTGTACTGCTTATCCTCATCGTTACCGTTCTGATGTAAAAAAGGGTGGAGCCGATCCTGCTCCACCCTCCCGTTTTCCGACTCTTCTTGGTCGGTTTATCCGGCGTATCTCTGAATAAGCTGTTTACCCAGTGAATTCATGTGAACCTGATCCGGACCGTCTGCAAAGCGCACTGTCCGGGCATAGGCGAAGGCCTCTGCCAGGAAAGTATCCTGACTGAGGCCCATGGCACCATGGGCCTGAATGGCCCGGTCAATAACCGTTTGAGCCATGCTCGGCGCAACGATTTTAATCTGGGCAATGATATCCTTGGCATCTTTATAGGTGCCGTTATCCATTTTCTCCGCTGCTTTCAGGGTCAGCAGGCGCGCCTGGTCGATGTCGCAGGAGGATTTAGCGATATCTTCCCGAATGGAACCCTGCTCACTGATTTTTTTTCCGAAAGCCACTCGGCTTTCTACCCGCTGACACATCATTTCCAGGGCCCGCTGGGCGCAGCCGATCAAACGCATACAGTGATGGATCCGGCCCGGGCCCAGGCGTCCTTGTGCGATTGCAAAGCCTGATCCTTCTTCTCCGATCAGGTTGGACGCCGGAACCCGGACATTGTCCAGGCGAACTTCCGCATGTCCATGAGGTGCATCATCGGATCCAAATACTTTCATGGGACGGACGATTGTGACGCCCGGTGTATCTTTTGGAACCAGAATTTGCGACTGTTGCTGATGTCGAGGCGCATTCGGATCGGTTTTACCCATAACGATCATGATCTTGCAGCGCGGATCAGGAGCGCCGCTAATCCACCATTTGTGGCCGTTGATGATATAGTCTCCGCCATCCCGCTTGATTTCCGTCTGGATGTTGGTGGCATCCGACGAGGCGACAGCAGGTTCCGTCATGGCAAAAGCGGAGCGGATTTTTCCCTCCAGAAGCGGCAGCAGCCATTCTTCCTTCTGGGCATCGGTACCATAACGGGCCAGAACTTCCATATTCCCGGTATCCGGGGCGCTGCAGTTAAAGGCTTCCGAACCAATCAGGGACCGTCCCATTGTTTCCGAAAGCGGGGCATATTCCTGATTGCTCAGGCCGGAACCATACTGATCAAACTCGGCCAGAAACAAGTTCCAGAGCCCTTCGGCTTTTGCTTTCTCTTTCAGCTCTTCCATAATCGGTGGTATCGTCCAGCGATCCGCTGCAGTGTCGATATGCGTGTTATAGATCTCTTCAGCCGGGTAAACATGTTCATTCATGAACGCTTCAACGCGGGCTCTCAATTCGTCAGATCGGGCAGAGACGGAAACAGTCATGTCAGGCTCCATAATTGGTCATTGCTTACGGCCATTATAAGGATAGACTGGAGATCATAAAAATTTATAATAATGATGGATTAGTATTCATAATGGTGATGATGATTGTTGCTCCGAAATGTCGACCTCAACCTGTTTGTGATTTTCGAAGTCATATATGATTCCGGGAATCTGACACAGGCTGCGAATATTCTGAATGTAACACAGCCGGCGGTCAGTAATGCTCTTGCCCGACTGAGGAGCCAGGTGGGGGATCCCCTTTTTATTCACGCGGGAAAGAGAATGAACCCGACGGCGGCGGCGGATGAGTTGATCGGTCCGGTGCGGCAGGCTCTGAAGCTTCTTGAAACCGGGCTGGAACGGGATCAGGAGTTTAATCCGGCGGAGATCCGTAAGACGGTCCGGCTCAGCATCGGTGACGTGGGGGAGAGTATTATTCTTCCCAGATTTATTGCGACCCTCCGAAGGGAGGCGCCCTCCATCAGAGTCCATGCTTTTCAGCTGGAGAGACGATCTTTGGGCCAGAAACTGGCGGCCAGCGAAATTGATTTCGCGATTGATATTCCCATGCAGATTGATGGACAGCTTCGGCAGGTGAGCCTCCTGTCTGAACATCAGGTGGTTGCTCTTTCCGAAAAACACCCTTTAGCAGCCGGAAAAACTCTTACATTGGAAGAGTATCTTTCTGAAGAGCATATTCACGTTTCATCGCGCAAAAAGGGCGGCGGTGTTGCTGATCTTGGACTGAGCAGGCTTGGGAGAACCCGTCAGAATGTGGTGCGGCTTCAGCATTACCAGGCCGCTTTTTCTCTCCTCGCTCAATCCCGGTATCTGCTGACAACACCGGTCTCTTTGACAGAGCTCTATCCCTGCAGGGTTTTTGATCTGCCGTTTGAGGCGCCGGATCTGGAGCTGCAACTCTACTGGCATCATTCTTCCGAGCAGTCCGGCGTTAATAACTGGATCAGGGAAAAGCTGATTGAGGCGGCGCGCGGCATTCCGGCAGAAGCATCTCAGACCTGACGCGGCTTCCGCTTGCATCCCTTCGGGGAATATGTTTAACCCGCAGGATGGAACAAACCGAAGAAATAGCAGAGCCGACTTTATATCTGATCCCCACCCCGATCGGGAATCTGGAAGATATATCCTATCGGATTATCCGAATTTTGCAGCAGGTTGACGCCCTGGCCTGCGAAGATACGCGGCATACCAGGAAGATTTTTGAGCGATATGACTTGCAAAGTCCGTCGATTATCTTTCCCTGTCATGCCCATAATGAAGAGCGGGCGACAGGGCGGATCCTGTCTCTGTTGAGAGACGGATTGTCTGTCGGCCTAACCTCTGATGCCGGGGCGCCGGGGATCAGCGATCCGGGACAACGGGCTGCCGCCGCTGCTATTGAACAAGGATACAGAGTTGAGGTTTTGCCGGGGCCAAGTGCGGTTATTACAGCCTTGACCGTTTCCGGCTTGCCGATTCCGGCTTTCAGTTTCCTGGGTTTTCTGCCGCGACGACCGGGACGACAAAAGAAAGTATTCCGGGCTTTTGCCGATACGCCGTCCGCGCTTGTCTTTTTTGAATCGCCCTTTCGGGTGGGCAAGATCCTTAAAGTGGCGCTGGAGTGTCTTGGAAACCGGAAGGCGGCAGTATGCATTGAGCTGACGAAGAAGTTTGAAAATATCCATCGTGGCCCGATTGAGGAACTGATTGAGCAGTTTGACGGCAAAAAAATAAAAGGCGAAGTGACGATTGTCATCGCGCCTCCATCTACAGAGAAAGAGGCGGATGAAGACGAAGAATAGGGGAGGATGTCGTCCCCAAACCGACTTTTCCTATATATCTATTTTAATGAATATTTGAGATATCTTAATAAAAGTGGTATTTTCTGACTGTAAACGATTGTGAAACGCGTGGGGCAGGAGGATTACCATGAATGTAGCGAGTATCCTGAAAGGCAAAGGTTCCGATGTCATAACGGCGACGGAACAGGATGATATTGCCGCCATCTCCAAACTGCTGGGGCATCATAAAATTGGTGCTGTTCTGATTGTTGACAGTGATCGGCATGTCAAAGGCGTGATTTCCGAAAGAGATATTGTGAGAGGGTTGTCTGAAAGCGGAGATGCCTGTCTGCGGATGGGGGTGTCGGAGCTTATGACCAGCAATGTGATAACTTGCTCCCCGACCGATACGATTGACGAAGTTATGTCATTAATGACAGCGCGGCGGATTCGGCATCTTCCGGTTATGGAAGGGGATATACTGGTCGGTTTTATCTCGATTGGCGACGTCGTCAAGATCCGAATGGAGGAAGTCGAGCGCGAAGCTGCGGCTATGCGGGACTACATTGCGACGGGCTGAGTTAATCTCTTCTTCTGAAAGCAGGCGCTTGTCGAGATTAGGGCAAAACATCTCAAGCATAACTTCTTCATGAAGAAACATGTACTGGTCCAGTTTCTGTCTTGTTTCCACAGAATGTCTCGCTGAAAAGTAACTTACTCCCCATATGTTGACCAGGAGTGTTAGGGGCATTCCTACGAGAATGATCTTTGCAAGGGTGCTTCTTTTCATGCGACGTAATCCTTACGCTGAATAGCCTGATTGCTGATTAGTCGTCACAGAGGAAGCTGGAGTTCAATTTCTATGGTCCATATTTGCGATAGGGCCCTGCAGGTCTTTTATTCTCTCTTGTTCGTTTTACGCAAAAGGAGGGTTTTTAGAAATGCCGCCAGCAGGACAGCCAGACCGGCCCAATAGAGCGCCGATGCAATAGTCTTATCCATGTTCCATTGCTCTTGCATCGCCGGTGTTGGATCCTGGTAAGGGAGGTTCACAAACAATACATCCCACCCAAAACCCAATAATAGGATGCATAATCCGATTATAAGCCATTTCATAAAGCATTCTCTCAGGCTGAATAATACTGTCGTGATGAGCACGATGTGTGCTCTAGCACCAGGGTTATTGGTTCGTCGTTGCGAAAGCTATTGGCGTTCAATCTTCTTATATCGCGATCTTATGATAACACTTTGAGGGCATGATGCAGGAAGGGTAGCGAGCGTTCGGCGGCTTCTTCCCCTTCGCGAATCATTTCCGCCGCTTTATCAAATTCAAGAAGCCCCAAATGGGCAAGGCGCGGAGCGATTGTTACATCGGGCGGATCACCGGCAAGGCGAGATCGGCTTAAGCGATCCTGCACGATATTCAAAGACGACATCATGACGCCAAAGATGCTGGGCTCGGATCCGGATTTGTCAAAGAAACGATGCTTCATCAGATTGAGAGGGGAGGATGATTTGAAGAAGCCGTTCTGATCGTCCTCCTCCAGGGCCTTGATGGAGCTGTTTTCTCCGACATTTGTCATACCGAAAACATCTGCATTCAGATTGATGGCAATCACCAGCCGAGCGCCAAGAGCGCGACAGACGGATACGGGGACCGGATTGGTAAGAGCCCCGTCAATCAGCCATCTGCTGTCAATTTTCTGAGGTGAAAATAGGCCGGGCAGAGCGTAGGAAGCATTGATCGCTTTTGAAAGCGTGCCTTCGCGCACCCAGATTTCGTGGCCTGTGCCCAGCTCTGTTGTAATGGCGGAGAAGGGAACGGGCAGGTCTTCTATGCATGTTTCCCCGACGGCGTCATCAATGAGTTTGAAGAGCTTCTTGCCAGAAATTAGTCCGCCTCCGGATAGTCTGAGATCCAGAAAGCGAAACAGGCTCATGCGGCCGAGATCCCTTGCCCAGTCTTCCAGTGTATCGAGTTGGCCTGCGAGATAGAGGCCGCCGACGAGGGCGCCAATGGATGTGCCGCAGACGAGGTCGGGTTTGATTCCTTCTTTTTCGAGCCGGCGCAGAACGCCGATATGGGCCCAGCCTCTGGCAACACCACTGCCAAGGGCCAGCCCGATCTTGGGGGCAGGCATATTTATTTGGTTCCTTATTGTGCGTTTACAGTATTTACCAAAGGTATTGATGTCTCTTTAACAAAAAAGGAAATTTTACGTGTTTTAGCTGTTGACTTTGATCACGATATCGAAGATGTTGCGCCTCCCGCTGCGGCGGGGCAGAAAATGAAACGGCGAAAGATTAGTTTTTTGTTGTTTTGAGGGCGGGAAAGCGCTAAGTTGTTCTTTCCGCTTTTTGTTAAATTTTCTGTTGACGGCGTTGCTGGACTGACTATATAAGCTTGGCAACGACGCGGTCGGATGGACCTGATGTAGTCAGGGAGCCGGCAGCGTTTTTTTTGTCCTGATCATCAGGCGGTTATTGATTTACATTGTTGATTA
>DIYE01000367.1 GCA_002428885.1 Alphaproteobacteria bacterium UBA6062 | reverse complement strand
CTGAGCTTGGCTGGCTCGGTATGCCTTTCTCCGAAGAGGTCGGTGGATTTGGCGGTTCTGCCGTTGAAACCATGATTATGATGGAAAGCATGGGATCCGGCTTGGTGCTTGAGCCGTTCTTCTCAACAGTTATTCTGAGCGGGGGGCTGGTCGCTGAAGCCGGTAGTGCTGAACAGATTGAGGCCATTATCCCGTCTGTTATTGAAGGCAATCTGATGCTGGCCTTCGCTTATGCTGAAAAGCAGTCCCGCTTCAATCTTGCGGATGTGGAAACCACAGCGGAGAAATCCGGCGATGGCTATAAGCTGAACGGTCACAAAGCGGTTGTTTATCACGGTGAGACGGCGGATAAGATCATCGTTTCAGCCCGGACATCCGGCAACTCACGGGACGAAGACGGTGTTTCCTTGTTTGTTGTGGACAAAGATGCTGCCGGTGTAGAAGTCCAGGGATATCGTACGGTTGACGGACAGCGGGCCGCAGATATTACGCTCAATAATGTCTCTGTAGAGGCTGCCGCGCTTCTGGGCGATGCAGGTAAAGCTTTCCCGATCATTGAGAAAATCGTCGACAAGGCCATCGGCGCTCTCTGTGCGGAAGCTGTTGGTGCTATGGCGGCGGCCAACGAGATTACCAACGAATATCTGAAAACCCGCAAGCAGTTTGGTATTCCGATCGGTAAATTTCAGGTTCTTCAGCATCGTATGGTGGATATGTATATGGAAGCGGAACAGTCCAAATCCATGTCTGATATGGTTGCCATGAAGCTGGATCTCGGCTATGAAACAGACACAAAGAAAGCCGTGTCTGCAACCAAAGCGCAAATCGGTAAGGCTGCAAAATTTGTCGGTCAGCAATCTGTCCAGTTACATGGTGGTATGGGCATGACGGATGAATATTCCATCGGTCATTATTTCAAGCGCCTTTCAACACTGGAAATGCTGTTCGGAAATACCGACTATCATTTAAATCGCTATTCCAGCTTGTCGTAAGCAAGACGATATCGTAAGGCTGAAGCCGGAGGAATTTCCTTCGGCTTTTTCTTTTTTGGGGATACGGAAATGAAATTACCCTGGATGATGATTGCCGGCTTTTTTGGCTTGACTGCCGTGATGTCGGGGGCCTTGAATTCACATTTGGGAGAACAAAACAGATTCCACGAGATTGCTCTGCAGTTTCACATGTTCCATGTGGCTCCCATTATGGTGACCGCGTTTCTCGCCAATGATAGCGGTGCCATCGCGCGGTTTGGCAATCTGGCCGGTCTGCTGATGAGTCTAGGAATTCTTCTCTTTTCCGGATCTCTCTACTATCTGTCTTTCGCCGAAGAAATGGTTGGTTTCTATATTACACCGGCGGGAGGCCTGTCTTTTATGGCAGGCTGGCTTTGTCTGATGATCTCCGGGTTTCTTGCTTGGAAGCGTGTGCGCTAGCCGTAAGTTGATTCCTTAAAATGCTTGCGGCAGAGTGCGACATAGCGTTCATTGCCGCCTACAACTTTCTGCGCCCCTTCACGGATCGGATCTCCATTTTCGTCGACCCGGATCACCATGGTGGCTTTACTGCCGCAATGGCAGATGGTTTTGAGCTCTTTGAGCTCATCCGCCCAGGCCAGCAGATGTTGGCTTCCTTCAAACAGGCTTCCCTGAAAATCGGTTCTGAGACCATAGCAGAGAACCGGGATCTTAAGGGCATCCGCCACTTCAGAGAGTTGAAAGACCTGATTTCTGGACAGGAATTGGGCCTCATCCACCATAACGCAGTCCACGGGCCTGCGGGTTAGCTCATCCTTGACCATGGCAAGGAGATCTGTTTTATCTTCAAACAGATTGGCTTCCGCCTCAAGACCGATCCTTGAAGCAATCTTCCCAACGCCATACCGGTCATCGAAAGCAGCTGTCAGCAACAGGGTGCGCATGCCCCGTTCTTCATAGTTAAAGCTCGACTGAAGCAGGGTCGTCGATTTACCGGCATTCATGGTGGAATAGTAGAAATAGAGTTTTGCCATGGTTTCTTTGCAAATATGCTGGTTATAGGACTGTCCAGGGGACGGGGGTTGCTGAATAAGGCATATAAAGCGGATGTCGGGGTTGTCCTTTGCTTGTCAATGCAAGGACGGTCACATCAAGCCGGTTATCGCGGATCAATTGCCGGACTTCCTTGTCGCGATCTCTGTGATCACCATGACTGCCCCAGGCGCAAACAGTCATATCCGTTCTGTGGATCGTTTCAAGCAGGGTTTTGTCATTGAGCAGGCCAACAGGCCGTTTGGCTTTTTTTAAATCCTTTGGATCTGTCGCCCGATAGGCAAAGATATTCACAACTTCCAGGGCGCCGAACCCCATGGAAACGGCCCGGCGATGACAACGTTCAATGGTTGGATCATTCCTGTCTGCATCTGCTTTAGATGGGTTTAGCATCAGGAAGGCAACAGATGGACCCTCCTCCCAGCGGCGCCAAAGATGGTAGCGGTATTTTTCGCAGTCGCTGAAGGTCGCACCGCTTTCCTTGAAATATTTCCGATCCATGTCAGTCAAGCTCCGGAAAACGGGGGCCCGCTTCATCGCTCTTCCAGATGGTACGCTTTTTCATGATTGTCGTGAACCAGCCCGATGATAACCAGCCTTCCAGCCATGTCTGTAAAGCCGGGTACGGGGCCTGATCAAACCAGGTACGGTCACTGTTTGCGAACTGGCGAATAAAAGGGAAAATGGCCACATCCGCGCAGGTTGGCTTGTGCCCCGCCAGATAAGCCTGCCGGGAAAGCCGGGCTTCAAGTTTTGCCAGGAAAGTTTCGCCTTCAGATCGATAATCTTCCCGGCTCTTTTCGGGAAAACGAACATGGTACTTATAATGATCAAGTGCTGATTTGAAAGGCCCGTCATTTTCTTCAATCAGGTCGCGGATGTCTTGTTGCAGGTCATCATTTGTCGGCAACCAGTTTTGTGGATCTGACTGAGATAATGCCCAGAAAAGAATATCAAGGCTTTCTTCCAGTACAGTCCCGTCCGGCTCAACAAGGACCGGAACCGTAGCCTTTGGGCTGGCCTCAATCATCTCAGCCGGTTTGTCCTTTAAGAGGATATCTCGCAGCTCTACTTCCAGGCCGGAGGCAAGGATAGCCATTCTTGCCCGCATAGCGTAGGGGCATCGCCGAAAACTGTATAGGACCGGATACGGATTTTGTGACTTCAAGCGGACTGACATAAGTTCCATGACTGATAAAGATCTCCAATACGGCCTACTGCAAATCAGTTGGGCTGTAAAGGGAGAGCTACCAGCGCAGGCGATTGACCCGTCTTAGCATAGCCTCGCGCATCATGTTATTTTGCTGGATAAGTTTTTGTTCAATCTGGTCCTCAGGATCATCCATATCGTCCAGCAGAACCTCTTCCTTTGGAACGGGAGAGGACGCGATCGAAACAGCCATATAGGTTTTAGAGGCTTCTTCGGAGCTGGTTTTTTTCTGCTCCTGCTTAATAAAGAGTTCTGACGGTGTCATCTGCGTCAGTTCCCTTGATTTGTCTTTGGTTGGTGAGGCGAGAATAGACATTTCATCCGGGGCCAGGTCCGGCGTGTGCGGAGCTGCCCCGTTTGCCTGTTCTTCAAGCTGTGCCTCTTCAACACGAGGAGGCGTTTCCTTTTCTGCCGTCACGGGAGAGGCAAGAGAGGCCATAGACGGAGCCTCACTCTCTACCGGACGTGTATGTTTTTTGTCGGCAAATAACTGCTGCATGCTGAGGGGCGTTGATTTCTTCCTCAGGGATGTGGTGTCTTCCAGTTTTTCAGGCTTCCAGGTTTTGCCGATGATGTTTTTCTTGATCCGTTTAATCGCAGGGGCAGGAATTGGTTTTTCTTCAGGCAGATTTTGTTTCCGGTTTTTCCGACTGTTGAGGATCGGTAACCTCACTTCGATCTGTTCCACCAGATACAGCATGGCAGTGCTGAGACGCTTGTTTCTTTGTCGTAGCTTCTTATTTTCCGCAAGAAGAGCTTTTTCGCGGTCGGATGCACCGCGGTCAGCAGGACTGACCGAGCCTGAATAATATTCGCTCAGTTTTTTGCTTGCGAAGTTCATTTCTCGCGCTAAGTGCTCCCCCTGCACGGACCGACGGGTTGTTATTCTCGAACTGCGGACCGGCAGTGTAAATCAGTTTATTCTTGATGAAAATACCTGTAGATCGTTTTTATCGGATTTTATTGCAAATTGTTACGGAGCTTCTGACGCGGTATTAGAATTCACTGGTCATACACGCCTTTCTGGTTGCACTCATGGGTCGCATAAGACTGTTTGACAAAGCAGGCGCGATCCATGGAGATGACAAAATTACCTTTGCAGGAACCAAAGCTGATCCAGCTTTCGTAATCATATTCCTCCGCGAAATCATCGCCGGGATTAATCTGGATCGTCAGATACTCGATCTTCACAATATCTGACCGATCAATTGAATGCTTATCAATCACGTGATCTACGACGGGGGCACAATCACTGGCTTCAAACGCAGAAATGGTCGATTGCAGAGATTGAGCAGCCGCAGGACCTGTTAGCATCATGCCGAGAGCGCATAGCATGAGAATTTTCAGACGGCTCATTTCGTCTCCTCCTGATGGGAAAGCTCACTATTAAATATGGGAATTTGTGTGCGGTATTTCTCCATATCGTGTTCATTTCTCTGTTACCGGATCGAAAATTTGACCGGGGATAAGCCGCTAATCTCCCCGACAACATGATTTCCTGAAATCAGCGGACCAACACCGGCCGGGGTTCCTGTGAAAATAAGATCACCAGCCTGCAATGTGTAAAGAGAGGATAAGTGCGCGATAATTTCCCGGGGAGACCAGATCATATCTGAAATGCGCGCTTGCTGTTTACGCAACCCATCTACCTTCAGACAGAGTGAGGCCCCGGATATATCATCTATGGCACTGGCAGGGGTGATACTCCCGCAAGGAGCTGAGTGATCAAATCCTTTGGCACTATCCCAGGGGCGCCCCTGTTTCTTGGCATTAGCTTGTAGATCCCGGCGGGTGAGATCCACGCCCGCAGCAAAGCCATATATAAAATCATCTGCCTCCGAAGGATCTGTTACCTTGCCGCTGTTTCCAATGGCCAGTACCAGTTCCATTTCATAATGGAGATTTTCCGTTGCGGATGGATAAGGAACATCTTCTCCGCTTTCGACAATGGCATCTGCCGGCTTTGAAAAGAAGAAGGGAGGTTCCCTGTCGGGATCACCGCCCATTTCCAGGGCGTGATCAACATAGTTCCGGCCCACACAATAGATGCGATGGATAGGAAAGCGATCCTGGTGACCTTCAATGGATAAAGACGGGGTTGGAGGGGGCGGGAAGGCGTAAGACATAGGCTGGTTTCCAGTTCGTGTTTTGCAAGACCTAAAGCTGATCGGTTGCGTTTTTTCTGTCAAGCGCCCAGAATGGATCCTGATATAACACCACAAGAACAATAAAGGTGTACCAATGAATATCTGGACTATCGGGGATGTCAAAATTACCCGTGTTGTAGAGCTGGAAATGACAGGGGGAACTCGGTTTATTCTGCCGGATGCCACGCCGGAAAAATGCCGGGAGATTGACTGGCTGGCACCGCATTTCATGAATGAGCAGGGCAAGCTGATTATGAGTATTCACGCGCTGGTCATCGATACGGGCAAGCGTAAGATTATTGTGGATACCTGTATTGGAAATGATAAAGAACGAAAAGTCCCGGCCTGGAGTCATCTGCAGACGGCTTTCCTGAGTGACCTGGAAAAGGCAGGGTATAAACGGGAAGATATTGATACGGTTCTGTGTACCCATTTGCATGTGGATCATGTGGGGTGGAATACCATGCTGGTTGACGGGGCGTGGGTCCCGACATTTCCAAATGCCCGCTATCTCTTTGGCAAGACGGAATGGGAACACTGGCAGACGGAAAGCCAGGATCACTATGGCAGTGTTATCGAAGATTCTGTGGATCCGGTGGTTAAGGCAGGTCTTGCAGATTTTGTGGATGTGGATCAGCGGATTTGCGATGAGGTGAGGCTTGTTTCCACGCCGGGCCATACACCAGGCCATGTGAGTGTTCATATCCAGTCTCAAGGAGAAGAAGCGTTCATAACGGGCGATGCGATCCACCATCCGTGTCAGATGGCCCGGTTGGATTGGGCTTGCAGCGCTGATGTGGATGCGGAGAAAGCCAAAGAAACCCGAAAAGGCATGCTGGAAGACCTCGCGGAACGAGGTATTCTGGTGATCGGAACCCACTTCGCAACACCGACGGCCGGGCAGGTTGTAAAAGAGGATGAAAGCCGTTTCCGGTTTGATGTTTAGGATGTGTTCTTGAATTTCCTGTTTTTCATGGTGTTTTGAACTCCCGCTTTCCGCTTGGCAGGCACACTGGATATCGTATATTGGCGCGATACGAGAGGTCTGAGGAGCTAGGATATGCGTTTCATAAGTCTGTATCTTTTGGGATGCGCAGGTTTTATGGCGGGATGTGTCGGAGATCAGGAAACCATTAAACCGGAAGCTTTCTTACAACAGTATCAGCTGTCTCACCCGCAGATTTCGGCGGTTATCTATTGCAGTTCTCATGATTGTCTGGAGAGAACCGAAATATCCTTAACTGAGGCCGAATGGAAACGGATCAGCAGATGGGTGGGGCGGCCCGCAAAAGATGCTGAAGAGGAACGCGAGAAACTGGCGCAGGCCGTTGCAGAATATGAGAAAATCGCAGCGGCGAAAGCCGGTACGTCAGGCGATCGAGCCCGTACAGGTATGAATAGCGACAGGCAGCTTGACTGTATCGATGAAAGCCTGAACACCACAAGTATTTTGCTGCTTCTTCAGGAGAAGGGTTTTATCGGATATCACAGTCTGAACGGTACGGAGGGGCGTGGGGATGCTTTCGACTGGCCGCATTTTGCACCCTCCCTTCAGGAAACAAAGAGCGGTGATATCTATGTGATTGATTCCTGGTTTCGGGATAACGGAGAAAAAGCCGATATCCTCTCGCTTGAGGACTGGAAACGAGGTTGGAACCCGCCCGGATTTAAGTAGACCGTAAATGACCATTGGCACCGGATAACGGTTTCCCTGATACAACGATCTGTGATAGGTACAGGACAAGGCGCGCAAATTATTTCACCTGAAGAGGGAAGCATGAAACTGTATGATTTGCCGGGGCCGCCAAGCCCTCGCCGTGTCCGGGTATTCCTGGCTGAAAAAGGGATCGACATTGAGATCGTTCCTGTCAATATCCGGGAAGGTGAACATCTCAATGATGCTTATAAAGCCATCAATAATCGCTGCACCATTCCGGCGCTTGAAATGGATGATGGAACGGTGCTGACGGAAGGAGATGCCATCCTTCGGTATCTGGAAGAAAAATTCCCGGAAAAACCTTTATTCGGTAACACACCTGAAGAACGTGGTGTGGTCAATAACTGGCTGCATATCTCTGATGTGGATGGTTTTGTTGCTGTCGCCGAAGCTATCCGTAATTCCAATGAGAGATTTGCCGGAAGAGCCATTACAGGTCCGCGGAATGCAGACCAGATCCCGGCACTTGCCGAACGGGGGCTTGCCCGGATCGGTTATTATTTCGAAGATCTGGACAAGCAGCTGGAAGGCCGCTCCTATATCGCCGGTGACACTTATACAGTTGCGGATATCAGTGCCTTGATTGTTGTGGACTTTGCAAAAATGGTTGGCCAGGACATCCCGGCTTCCTGCGCCAACGTGGCCCGGTGGCATGCGGATGTCTCGGCTCGCCCAAGTGCACAGGCTTGATCAGGTGACTACTCCAACTCCCGGATAAAGTAGATCATATCCAGCGGGGGCGGTGCTTTTCCAAGCTGCGACAGCATGTGATGGCATTGCCCCCGATGATGGGTCTGGTGATTAAACATATGAGTGAGCATATCTGAAATGCGGTCACGGCAGTCAATGCCGGCCGAAGTTCTGTAGGCCATGTGGGAGGCCAGATAGTCATTGCTGCACCCTGATATAAATCGGATGATACGCTCATCTGTCTCTTCGCGGTGTTTGCGAAGCTCGGCGAAATTTTCGTGCAGGACGGTATCCAGCGTTTCCGGCTTCAATCCGCCTTTATCAAAACGCTGCATCCACAGGAGATCGCCAACCAGAAGATGGTTGAGCGTGCCTGTCAGTGTGCCAAAGAAAGCACCAAGGTCTTTTTGCATTTCCTGTTCTGATAACTGAGACAAGGCATCATACAAGCGTTTATTGACCCACTGATTATAGCCGGCAAATTTCCGAAAATGGTCCCGCACGATGGATGTCCCGCTCAGTGTTACTCTGTGGTAGGCTTAACGATAATAGTTTCATCATCTTCGCGGTCAATCTCTCTTTCAGCCGGCCAGTCGCCAACGGGAAAAGGTTTTTCGTCCGACGCATAGGTCAGGAAGTCGGCAAGCTGTTTCAGATATTCCGAAAGGGCGGTGCCGAATGTGCGGAGTTGATGGAAAGGTGCGCCGGTGAACAGGGATGCGAAAAACTGAATAATGGCGATGGCCGCCAGCACGATTTCTGCAACGTTAAAACAGATAGCATAGAGAATGATATACAAGAACCGGGTCCAGGTGGATTTGGACTTCAGGTTCTCTTCGGTTCGGGTAGCCATGTGGTGCTCCGATAAAGGCGGCGGAAAATCCTCATCCGCTGCAGTGTATGACCGTTGACAAGGTTAGGCCTTACACTGCAGATATTCACTCCCGATATTTCTTCAAGATGGTTTCCAGCGAGCCTCCACTCAACTGATGGCGTTTAATGTACGCTAACCGGCATCAACCCGGGCTGCAAGATAATCGATAGCCGCCTGTGTGCCACCATCTCCATGAGGAATGGACAATGCCTTCAGGCCCATTTCAATAACGGATAGGGTTCCCAGGAGCATGGGAGCGTTGGCATAGCCCATATGTGCGATCCGCATTGCCTTGCCGTCCAGTGCACCGATGCCAATACCGACGACCACGCCACATTTCTTGTCGCAAAAATCCAGGAGTGGTCCCGGTTTGAAGCCTTTTTCGAAAAGGACTGTCGTGACCGCAGGGGCCCGGTGTTCCGGTTCCGGAACATTGAACTGCAATACTCCTTCTTCAGACCATTTTTCGACGGCTGCCTGGGTGGCGCCGGCCAGCAGGCGGTGTCGGAGTGAGGCAGCTTCAACCCCTTCCTCTTTCAGCAGATCAAAAGATTTACGTAAGGCAAACAGAAGATGTTCAGGCGGGGTGCCTGCATATTTCTGGTAGTGGATTTTTCCCATGCGGGCCGTCCAGTCCCAGTAAGCGGTTCTGAGATTGGCATTCTCGTGTCGCTCCATGGCCCGTGGTCCCGCAGCATTGAAACTCAGGCCTGGAGGGGACATGAGGCCCTTCTGGGCCGCGGCGACTGCCACATCCACGCCCCAGTCATCCATAGCGAATTCCATGGTGCCAAGTGAGGCGATGGTATCTACCATAAAGAGGGCCGGATGACCGGTGGACCGGATGGCTTTGCCGACCGCTTCCACATCATTAACGATACTGGACGCCGTATCCACCTGCACCATCAGAATGGCTTTGATGTCATGATCTTCGTCTTCTTTCAGTCGATTGGCGACGGCCTCAGGATTAACGGCAGCGCGCCAGGAACCTTCAAGCACTTCAACATCAAGACCAAGGGATGCTCCTGCCTCGCCCCAGCCGTTGGCAAACAGGCCACTTTCAAGGACCAGGATTTTGTCGCCGCGGCTCAGGACGTTGCTAAGAGCCGCTTCCCAGGCACCGTGGCCGTTGGCGATATAGATGAAAGACTTTCCTTCGGTTTGGAAAAGCTCTCTAAGATCTTTCAGCAGGCTATCCGTTAATGGCGGAAAATCCTGCTTGTAAATATCGATGGCCGGCTGATGCATGGCACTCAGAACGGGGTCCGGAATATTGGTTGGACCCGGGATGCTCAGAAATTCACGGCCTGTACGAACACTCATTGAGGGGTTCCTTATTCTGGAAGATTGCAGCAGCGGAGTTTAACTCAGATTTTCAGGGGCGCAACTGTCCTGATGCTCACAATTATGTCTTGCGTTGCCGCTTCTTGACGAAAGAGGTCTGAACAGCAGTATAAAGCTGTTTGCTGGAGGCACCGAGACCGCCAATGGGGAGGAAGCGGGCTTTACGGGTACCTGAAGGACGCTGGAATATTCGGACCAGTACAAACACCGACAGAAACGCCGTTC
>DIYE01000366.1 GCA_002428885.1 Alphaproteobacteria bacterium UBA6062 | reverse complement strand
GAGTTGGAAGCCGCCTGGCAGTGGGTCGAACCGATCCTGGATGAGTGGGCCAAAAACCAGGAAGGACTTGCTTCCTACCCGGCGGGCACAATGGGGCCGTCTTCTGCGACAGCCCTGATTGCCCGGGATAATCGGGCCTGGCATGATGGAGGGGAAATGTGATTTCTCTGGATGAATATTTATACTCGGACCGGGAAAGGTTGGATACGGCTCTTAGCCAGGCTGTTGCAGATACATTGAGACACTGCATCGGGCAATCCGGTTCGGCCTGTCTGGCGGTCTCCGGTGGCTCTACACCTCGAAATATGCTGGCTCAATTAAGTCGGCAGGATCTGGACTGGTCGAAGGTATATGTATTGCTTGCTGACGAGAGATGGGTTGATCCGGTCAGTGAGCGGAGCAATGAGAGGATGGTCCGGGAATGTCTATTGCAAAATCAGGCGGCTGCTGCAGATTTTAAGGGACTATATGTCCCTGATTGTCCGGCAAAGGATGCTATTGCCGCACTGAAACCAGTAACCGATATACTGGAAAAGCCCCTTGATATTCTGCTTCTTGGTATGGGGGAGGACGGACATACGGCTTCCCTTTTCCCCTGCGCAAAAAATATTACATCTCTGTTAGACGCAGATATCGCCGAGAAGCTCGTGCCGGTTATACCGGAAACAGCGCCGGATGAGCGTATGAGCTTGTCTTTTGGCAGCCTGATACAGGCCCGGTTTATCTGTTTGCATATAGCCGGTGAGATGAAGCGGGATGTCCTGCAGAAAATCATGGCCGGTCAGAAGGAGGCGCCGGTTGGCTCCGTCATTCAGGAAGCTAAAGGTTCCGTCCGGCTGTATTGGGCGCCTTAAGGAAAGGATTTCCTATGCCACGCAAGGATATTGAAGCGGTAACCCGGCGCATCGCCGAGCGAAGCGGGGATAGCCGGGCGGCATACCTGGAGGCCATTCACAGGGCGGCTGAAGAAGGACCGCACCGGGCGGCGCTTTCCTGCGGTAATCTTGCTCATGCCTGTGCGGCTTCCCCAGTGGGTGAAAAGCAGATTTATCAGGATCAGGAGGCTGTCAATGTTGGCATCGTGTCGGCCTATAACGATATGCTGTCGGCTCATCAGCCGTTTGAAAGCTATCCGGCACTGATCAAGGAAGCCGCCGTCGGTGAAGGGGCCATGGCGCAGTTCGCCGGTGGTGTGCCCGCCATGTGTGACGGGGTTACGCAGGGGCAGGACGGAATGGAATTATCCCTGTTCAGCCGCGATGTGATCGCCATGTCGACCGGTATTGCCCTTAGTCACAATGTGTTCGACGCGGCGCTGTGTCTGGGTGTTTGCGACAAGATCGTCCCCGGCCTTCTGATCGGTGCTTTGTCTTTCGGGCATCTGCCGGTTTTGTTTGTGCCTGCAGGTCCCATGCCTTCCGGGCTGCCGAATAAGGAAAAGGCCAGAATTCGCCAGGAATATGCTGCGGGAAACGTCGATCGGCAGGCTCTATTCGAAGCTGAAAGCGCGTCCTATCACAGCCCTGGCACCTGTACGTTCTATGGAACAGCCAATACCAACCAGATGCTGATGGAGATTATGGGGCTGCATTTGCCCGGTTCTGCTTTCGTCAATCCGGACACACCTCTCCGGGAGGCTTTAACGCAGGAAGCAGCCCGGCAGGTTATCCGGTTGGCCAGAGATAAAAAGACCGTTCCGCTTGGATATCAGATTGATGAAAAAGCGATAACCAACGCTATTATCGGCTTGCTGGCAACCGGTGGGTCCACCAATCTGACTATTCACCTGATCGCTATTGCCCGGGCCGCCGGGTTACAGATCACCTGGGATGATTTTTCCGATCTGTCCGCCGTGGTTCCGCTGATTGCCCGGATCTATCCCAACAGCCAGGCTGATGTAAACCACTTCCACGCTGCCGGTGGTTTTGGTTTTATGATGCGGACACTGCTTGATGAAGGGTATCTGCATGAAGAAGTTGCGACCGTTATGGGCGGCGGCCTTCGCGAGTATCAGGAAGAGCCGTTCCTGGAGGGAGGGACGCTTCACTGGCGGCCATCCCCCGAAGCATCGCTGGATACGGATATCCTGAGATCGGCGAGAAAACCTTTTGATGCCACGGGAGGCCTTAAGCTCCTGGACGGGAATATCGGGCGGTCGGTGATCAAATATTCTGCTGTGGAAGACGCGCATCATGTCGTCGAAGCACCGGCTCTCGTCTTTACCAGTCAGGCAGTTTTTCTCGAGGCGTTCGAGCGGGGAGATCTCCACAGGGATTTTATTGCTGTTTTGAAAGAACAGGGCCCCAAGGCAAACGGGATGCCCGAGCTGCACAAGCTGACGCCCGCACTGGGGGTTCTTCAGGATCTGGGATATAAGGTGGCGTTGGTAACGGATGGGCGTATGTCCGGTGCCTCCGGGAAAGTGCCGGCTGCTATCCATGTATCACCGGAAGCGCTTGACGGCGGTATGATCAGCCGTCTTCGGGACGGTGATGTTATTCGGCTGGATGCAACCAGCGGAACTTTAAATGCTGATGTTTCTGATGCTGAACTGGCCAGGCGTGAAAGTCCGGTTTTAACCTCAAATCTTCCAGCCTTTGGATCCGGACGGGATATGTTTTCAGGCATGCGGGGTCGTGTATCGCCTGCGGAGCAGGGGGCGTCCAGTTTAGTTTGACGTTTCGCTGTTTTTCGAGGTGGGCAGGATCAAGGTCGCCGTTGTTCCTTCCCCAGGTTGGCTGGTCATTTTGACAGTCCCCTTCGATTGCTGGGCGAAGCCATATACCATGCTGAGGCCAAGACCGGTTCCTTTCCCGACTTCCTTTGTCGTGAAGAAAGGCTCAAACGCATGTTCCAGTGTTTCTTCATCCATACCTCTGCCGGTATCTTTCACCTGCAGCCAACTGAATTCCCCTTCTTCCAGATCCGGATAGTCCAGGGCATTTTTCGGATTAATCGACAGGCTGCCGGTTTCGATATACAGGTCTCCCCCGTCCGGCATCGCGTCACTTGAATTGATGCAGAGATTCATAAGGGCATTTTCGATTTGCCCGGGATCCGCAAAAACCGGATGCGGTTTGGGGCAGAGCGTCGTATGAATTTCAATGGTTTCACCGAGCAACCTATCCATCATATCCAGCATTCCTCCGGTTAGCTGGTTCAGATCGACTGCCATGGGGCGAAGCGCCTGCTTGCGGGAATAAGCCAGGAGCCGCTGGGTCAATTGAGCGCCTCGTGAGGCGGATCTTTCAATGGCATTTGTCAGCGGATAGAGAGGATTGTCTTCTGTGAGATCATCTTTGATCAAGTCAATATTGCCTAGGATAATTGCCAGGATGTTGTTGAAATCGTGAGCAACACCGCCGGTTAATTGACCAATGGCTTCCATTTTCTGAGACTGATGCAATTGTTGTTCTGCTTTGTGGGCGCGGATCTCCTCAGACACATCCCTTCCAGCTCCTCTATATCCGACAAATTTTCCGTCATCATCAAAGATCGGAGTGCCACTGATAGATGCATGTAATGTCGTGCCGTCCGGTCGTTTAACGTCGAAGCGAAAGTCTCGAAAAGGCTTGTGAGCTTGAAGGTCTTTTCTGTGTTGTTCCCATTCTTCTTCGGTCAGGCTGATGCCTTTACTCTCCCATCTGGGTTTCCCGATAAGAAGGTAAGGTTTGATGCCGGCAATTTCTTCTAACCGCTCGGAGAAAGAGTTAAAGCAGTGATTTTCGTCTGTTCCCCAGAACCAGTCGGATGCTGAATTGGCCGAAGCTTCAAATTGAGCTTCTCTTTCACGCAAGGCAAGTTCCACTTTCTTGCGGTCACTGATCTCTTTTTCCAGCTCGATGGTTCTGTCTTTCACCCTTTGTTCCAGTTCATCAGCGGCCTTCTTTAATTTATTTTCCGCCTGTTTACGGGTCCTAATTTCCTTTTCCAGCTCACGGGTCCGTTCCTTGACTTGGCGTTCCAGTTGGCGAGAGGCGTCTTTGAGCTTATTCTCCGCCGCCACCAGGTCGCTCACATCAATAGCGATGCCGGCAACGCCTTTCAGGTTTTTCTCGGAATCATAGAGTGGAAATTTGACGGCCAGATTAGTGATTTCCCGATCCTCCAGAGTGAATGACTCCTTTTCGGAAATAGCTTCCTGAGCTTCTAGAACCTTGCGATCGTTCTCTCTGAGGAAGTGGGCTACTTTCTTTGGAAAGATTTCATAATCCGTTTTGCCTTGCAGATATCCTCTTGGCCAGCCAACCTTGTCGGTAAAGCGGTTGCCAGAGACAATGTATTTTCCCTCAAGGTCTTTTACAAAAATATAGGCGGGGCTGTTGTTAACGATGGCCTGCAACAGGGCCTCGTTTTCCTGAAGGCTTTTCTCTGCCTGTTTGCGGGATGTAATATCGAGGATGATACCGATCAGGCCTGCTGTATTTCCGTCATTGTCAAAAAAGACAGATTTATGGAAAACCACATCATGATTGGCGCCATCTGAAAAGTGAATAACGGTTTCATAAATCTGACGCCCCCCTTTTTCGAACAACGCTTCATCTGCTTCACGGTAAATCCTTGCATTGTCACTTGGCGCGACGTCGTAGACGTTTTTGCCGATAATCTCTTGTCGTTCCATGCCGAGCATGCGCAGGAATTCATCGTTGCAAGCAGTGTAAATATGATTGATGTCTTTAACAAACACCGGAGCAGGTATGGTTTCCAGCAGGAAATCGCTGATGCCACCTTTTCCGAAATCTGCGGTAAAGTCAGCGCGCTCTTCGGTCAGGTTATCAAGTGTGACGATAAGATGACCCTGGCTCCAAGCAAATGAGATATCGCATAGAATTGCAGGTTTATGAGCTAATCGCAGGATTGCCGATGTGATAGGCGCCTGCACCTGTATGTTCTTATTGTCGAGTATAGCGTTAAAGTCTGTTGCACTGCGATCATCCAGTAACGTGAGTATCGTATTCGCCGTACCATTTGCCAGGCCCGTTGCCTCTACCCACTGACTGTTGGTTAGAACAATGCCGTCTGAATTAAGGACACAGGCTGGTTGTTTTAACAGCTCTAAAACGGGCGTTAAAGACAAGACAAAAGGGTCAGTCATAGTCGCTGTCCTGACCCAAAAGCTCTGTATTCGTTGTATGTCTCTGTATGACGCCGGATCAACATAAACCTGTCAGCCAAAGTTATTGCTTATCTTATCATAACGACTTCCTGACGCGCCACGATTTAACGCATCATAACATGCAGAACGTCAATCCTTTGTAAATATGAAGGAAATTCGGATTTCTCCTTTATCAATATTAAAAAACCCGTCGTGATTGCAAATATGGACTTGACTGTAGGCTGTCCTAATTTAGGCTTAGTGACTTGCAAAACCACTCCTTAGAAGTGGGTTAAAGAAGACAATCCACGGCATCGCGAAGATATCAGATAGTGAATGCGGTGAAGAATTGTTCGCACTCAAACAGATAGTCTGACTTGCATTTAAGGGAGGTAAGCAATGAGGAAATTCTTTACTGCAGTAACAGCTGCAGCACTTTGTGTTGGCGTGGCCGCAGGTGCTCACGCAAAAACACTGAAAATGGCTTATGATGCAGATCCTGTTTCTCTGGATCCTCATGAGCAACTCTCCGGTGGTACATTGCAGTTATCGCATATGATCTTTGATCCGCTTGTTCGCTGGACCAAGGATCTGGGTTTTGAGGGTCGTCTCGCGGAAAGCTGGGAGCGGATCGATGAAAAGACCATGCGTTTCAAGCTCCGTCAGGGCGTAAAGTTCCATTCCGGTAATGACATGACATCACTGGATCTGGTCTGGACATTTGATCGACTTAAGAAAAGTCCGGACTTCAAAGGGCTGTTTGCGCCGTTTGAAGCTATGAAAGTTGTCGATCGGAATACGGTTGATCTGGTAACGGCGGAGCCTTATCCACTGGTTCTGCATCAGGCGACATACATCTTCGCCATGGACAGCAAGTTCTACACGGGCTTTGACAAGAACGGTAAATCCAAAGCGGCTATCGTGAAGCATGGAGATGCTTTTGCATCCACCAATGTGTCCGGTACGGGACCGTTCATCGTGACATCCCGCGAGCAGGGCGTGAAGGTGACATTCAAACGTTTCGACGGATACTGGGACAAGAAATCACCGGGCAATGTCTCTGAAATTGTTATGACACCGATTAAGGAAGGACCGACTCGCGTAGCGGCCTTGCTGTCCGGAGATGTTGATTTCATCGCACCGGTTCCGCCGACGGATCTCGACCGGATCGAAAAAAATGACAAAACCGATCTCGTGACCATGGGTGGTACGCGGATTATTACGTTCCAGTTGAACCAGAACCGTGTGGCGCATTTTAAAGACCAGCGGGTTCGTCAGGCAATTGTTCATGCGATCAACAACAAGGGGATCGTGAAAAAGATCATGAAAGGCTTTGCAACAGCGGCCGGCCAGCAGGGACCGAAAGGCTATGCGGGTTATTCTTCTGATCTGACACCACGGTATGATCTGAACAAGGCTAAAACCCTGATGAAGGAAGCCGGTCTGGAAGGCGGTTTCACGGTCACGATGATGGCTCCTAACAATCGGTATGTGAATGATGCGAAGATTGCTGAAGCGGTCGCCAGCATGCTGTCAAAGATCAATATCAAAGTTGATCTGAAAACCATGCCAAAAGCCCAGTACTGGCCGGAATTCGATAAACGTTCCGCTGATATCATGATGATCGGCTGGCATTCTGATACAGAAGACTCTGCCAATTTCTCAGAGTTTCTGACAATGACGCCAAGCTCTGAAACCGGTTATGGTCAGTATAACAGCGGTAACTATTCCAACGCCAAAATCGACGAGCTGGTTCTTAAGACCCAGAGCATGACCGATGAAGCGGCGCGGGCGAAAGTTTTGCAGGATGTTGAGAAAATGCTGTATGACGATGCGGCTTTTGTTCCGCTTCACTGGCAGAATCTGGCATGGGCTGCCAGAAAAGGCGTTGAGATTGAACCTGTTGTCAATGTGATGAACTTCCCCTACCTCGGTGACCTTGTCATCAAATAAACAGTAGATGTACCAGAGGTCGGTATCTTTTTGGATGCCGACCTCCCTTATAGGGACGTTCAGTCGTGGACTATCTTTATTTTGCGGTCAGGCGGGTGTTGCAGGCCGTCCTGGTGATGTTTGTCATCAGCCTGATCGGATTTTCCATCCAGGATAATCTGGGTGATCCTCTTCGGGAGCTCGTTGGACAATCTGTGTCCGAGACGGAGAGACAGGCCATGCGGGACAGGATGGGATTAAACGATCCATTTCTGGTTCAGTATGGACGGTTTCTGGGCAATGCCGTTCAGGGTGACCTCGGGAATTCTTACTTTTTCAAGAAGCCGGCACTTGAAGTGATTGCCGCCAAATTTCCGGCAACGCTGGAACTGGTGATCGGTGCGACCCTGATCATCATTACCTTCGCTATTCCTTTGGGCGTCTATTGCGCGATCCGTCCCAAGAGCTGGTTTGCAAAATTTATTATGGGCTTCAGTATTGTCGGGATTTCTGTTCCGGTTTTTCTGACGGCTATTTTTTCCATTTATATCTTTTCCGTGGAGCTTGGCTGGATGCCGTCTTTCGGGCGCGGCGAAACCAGTGATCTGCTTGGTTGGCAGTCAGGCTTTCTGACCCTGGACGGCCTGGTACATCTGATCCTGCCCAGTATCTCACTGGCCTCCATTATGATGCCGCTCTTTATCCGGCTGATCCGGTCCGAGATGATGGAGATCCTGCAGATGGATTATATCCGTTTCGCCTGGGCCAAAGGACTTTATCCGAAGCGCGTCTGGTTCCTGCATGCCTTCAAAAATACCCTGTTGCCGGTCATTACGGTCGGTGGCGTGCAGATCGGTACGATGCTGGCCTATACCATCCTGACGGAAAGCGTCTTTCAATGGCCCGGAATGGGCTTCCTGTTTCTTGAGGCGGTCAATCGCGTCGATACGCCGTTGATCATCGCTTACATCATTGTGGTCGGACTTATCTTCGTGGTGACCAATACGATTGTTGACCTGGTCTATACCTGGGTTAATCCGACCGTGAAGTTGGTGGGAGGGACGTCATGAACGTGAAGACATCTTTCCTGAGTTCGGATCTGGTTTTTCGGTTTCGCCGGGACAAGGTAGCCGTCGTTAGCCTGATCGTTGTTTTGATACTGGTGTTCAGTGCCTTGCTGGCACCGGTCATCGCGCCTCACAACCCCTATGATCTGACAACCATTGACATCATGGACAGCGAAATACCGCCTGTCTGGGATGAAGGAGAGGGAGACAGCCGGTTCCTCCTGGGAACCGATCCGCAGGGAAGGGATATGCTGAGCACCATCCTTTATGGGATGCGCATTTCCCTAACCATCGGCTTTTTTGCGGTCCTTCTGCAGGCATTTCTAGGTGTTTCCATTGGATTGCTGTCCGGATATCTGGGCGGGCGTATTGATGCGTTTTTTATGCGTCTGGCCGATATTCAGCTGTCATTGTCCACATTGATGGTGGCCATTATAACGCTGGCGGTTTTTCAGGCCGGTTTCGGGGCAGAGCTATATAGCGAACTGGCGATTATCATGCTCGTCCTGGTGATCGGTATTGCCGAATGGCCGCAATATGCAAGGACGGTACGGGCCTCTGTCCTGGCGGAGAAGCATAAGGAATATGTGGATGCCGCCCGGGTGATCGGGATGAGTTCAAGGCGCATTATGATCCGCCATATTTTGCCGAACACCCTGTCGCCTATTCTGGTTATTTCGACGATACAGGTAGCAAACGCGATTATTTCCGAAGCGGCCCTGTCCTTCCTCGGGCTTGGTATGCCGGTTAACAAACCGTCCCTCGGTTCCCTGATTTCCAGCGGTTTTGAATTTATCTTCAGCGGTTCCTGGTGGATTACCGTTATCCCCAGCGTCGTCCTGGTGGCCCTGATCCTGAGTATTAATCTGCTGGGGGACTGGCTCCGGGATGTTTTGAACCCCAAACTGTACAAGGATTGATCATGGCCCTTCTGACTGTCAGAAATCTGGAAGTTGAATTTCCACTGGGTCGCAAAACGCTTCAGGCTCTTTACGGCGTGGATTTTTCGCTGGAAAAGGGTGAGAGGCTTGGCATTGTCGGAGAAAGCGGGACTGGAAAATCCGTTGCCGCTTTTTCCATCCTCAATCTCTTGAGTAAGCCCGGGCGCATTTCAAGGGGTGAGATCCTGTTTGAAGGATCGGATCTTGCCACGCTGAATGATGATGCCATGCGGGACATTCGAGGCAATCGGATCAGCATGATCTTTCAGGATCCCATGATGACCCTTAACCCGGTGCTAACGATCGGTACGCAAATGATTGAATGCCTCAAGGCTCATCGGAATATCTCTCGTGAGGCGGCAAGAGAGATTGCGATTTCAAAGCTGAAAGAGGTAATGATCCCGTCGCCCGAAAACAGGATGGACAGTTATCCTCATGAGTTGTCCGGCGGGATGCGGCAACGGGTGGTGATCGCTATCGCCCTGCTTACAGATCCGTCCATCATTATCGCAGATGAACCGACGACAGCCCTGGATGTCACTATTCAGGCCGAGATTATGGTGCTGATGCTGGAGCTTTGCAAAAATAACAGTGTCGGACTTATCCTGATTACTCATGATCTGGCCGTGGTTAGTCAAGTCACGGAACGTGTCATGGTCATGTATGCAGGACGGGTTGTGGAGGAAGGACCAACCCGGGATGTTATTCAAAACCCTCAGCATCCCTATACAAGAGGTCTGATCAAAGCGCTGCCCCAGGAAAACCGGCCGGGGAGCAGGCTGAACCAAATTCGCGGTTCCATGCCGGCGCTTGATGCTATTCCTGCCGGCTGTGCTTTTAATCCCCGATGTGATTATGCCGATGGTGAATGCCTGAAGGCCATCCCTCCTCTCTTAGGAAAAAAGGGACATAAAGCGACCTGTCTTCATACCGACCGCATTCCGCCGTTTGAAAGTGCCAGACAGGAGGTGTCAACATGAACACAGCCTTGAAGCCGCTTGTGGAAATCCGAAATGTCGAGAAACGGTTTGGAGGAGACGGCGGTTTTCTGTCCAGCCGTCAGCCGGAGGTAAAGGCGCTTAACGATGTCAGCTTGTCCGTTGACAAGGGAGATGCCTTTTGTCTCGTGGGAGAAAGCGGTTGCGGAAAATCAACGCTTGCCAGGACAGTGATCGGCCTTCATCCACCGAGTAACGGAGAAATCCTCTATGACGGGGAGCGGATTGATACCCTGTCGCAGCAAGAAAAGCGACCCTTTACCCGCAAGATGCAGATGATCTTCCAGAACCCTTATGCGTCTCTTAATCCGCGGATGACGGTTATGCAGACACTGGAGGAGCCTCTGCGTATCCATCGGCCTGAACTGTCCCGGCAGCAGGTGCGGGAAAAAGTTGAAGAGGTGATGCTGTCCGTCGGGAATGATCCGGCCTGGGGAGAGCGGTATCCGCACGAATTTTCAGGGGGACAGAGGCAGAGGATCAGTATTGCCAGGGCGTTGATGCTGGATCCGGAATTTGTGGTGGCGGATGAACCGATCTCCGCACTGGATGTCTCTATCCAGGCGCAGGTTCTGAACGTCATGATGGATGCACAGGAACAGCGTCACCTGACCTATTTGTTTATCACTCATGATCTTTCTGTTGTAGAGCATTTCGGAAGTCGGGTGGCGGTCATGTATCTCGGTACCGTTTGTGAACTGGCGGATACCCGCTCCCTGTTTGCCACACCTCGCCACCCTTATACCCAGGCCCTTTTGAGTGCCATACCGAAAATGAGTGAGGAAGGGGCCGGTCATATCAAAATGACCGGAGAGGTGCCGACCGCCATGAATTTACCGAGCGGTTGCGTTTTCCATCCCAGATGTCCTCATGCCAATGATCGCTGCAGAAAAGAAGTCCCGGATTTTCTTGATAATGGTGAAACACAGACGGCTTGCTTTGCTGTCGAGGAGGGGCGCTTGTAGAGGACGTGTGAGAACGGATTTACAAAAACTGCGCATGCGTTAATCTACCGGGAGGGCGATAACAATAATAAAAAGGAATGTGTCATGGCACGTTGGGTTAACCGACCTGAGGGGTCCAATTGGGGAGAGTTTGGTGAGGATGATCAGAATGGTCGTCTTAATCTGATAACAGCGGATAAAATCCGACAAGCAGCAACGGAGATCAAAACCGGAGAACGTTTCTGTTTAAGTCTGCCTTTGGATCTTCCTGGTGGTAATCTTTTGAACGCAGGTCGCTTTCCGCCGGATATCAGGCCTACCCTTCGGAAAGGAAAGCCCAATGCCAGCTATATTCTTTCCGAGGATTTCCCCCAGCATACGGACGTGATCAGCGATGATGCCGTTCTGATCCATATGCAATATTCTTCCCAGTGGGATGGCCTGTCTCATGTGGGGCATGAATTTGATGCCGATGGCGACGGTATCCCGGAACCTCTTTATTATAACGGTTTTAAAGCCGGTGAGCATATTCGCGGGCCCGAAGATGAAGGGGGGATGTATGCTCATGCGCTCGGGATCGAAAAAATGGCTGAAAAGGGTGTTCAGGGCAGGGGCGTGATGATTGATCTCGAAGCCCGGTACGGGCGGGATCCGGTTGCCGTTGGTTATGATGATCTTATGACAGTATTGGAGGCTGATGACGTTCTCGTCGAGGAGGGGGATATGGTCTGTCTCCATACGGGTTTTGCGGAGATGATTGTCGAGATGGCCGGTCATCCGGATAAGGAGAGACTTCATAACTCCTGCGCCACATTAAACGGACGGGATAAAAAACTGCTGAACTGGATTACCGATTCCGGACTATCCGTTCTGGTCGCGGACAATTATGCCGTGGAAACCTACCCGGCTCATAAAGGGGATGGCTGCTGTGCTGCCTTGCCGCTGCATGAGCATTGCCTTTTCAAACTTGGTATTCATCTTGGAGAGCTATGGCATCTCACGCCTTTAAATAACTGGTTGAAACAAAATGGTCGCAGCCGGTTTTTTCTGACGGCGCCGCCTCTGAGGTTGCCGGGGGCGGTCGGATCTCCTGCCAGTGGTGTCGCGACGGTATAGGATGACTTGTATAGAGCTGTATCCAACCTAAATTACTCTTATGACTTGCTCAAGTGAGGCCAATTTGATAGCTCGTAGCTTGAGTGAAACGTAATTGATTGGAATCCTGATATGTTTATTCAGACCATGCCTTTGTCAGATGAAGACCGGATGCAGTTCCTTCCGGGGCGACGGGTTATGCCTGAAGGAAACATCGCTTTTGAGAGTGCCGAGCAGGGGAAGGAGATGTCTCCTCTTGCGTCGCGTCTTTATGATATTCCAGGTGTTCAGGCTGTCGAACTGGGCGAAGACTTTATTACGATTACAAAGGTTCCGGCGAATGAAAAAGGAGCCATGTGGATCCAGCTCAAGCCTATGGTTCTGGCGGCGATTATGGATCATTACATGACTGGTATGCCGGTTTTGAACGGACCTGTTTCTCAGGAAGAGGAAGGCAGTTATTCTCCGGAAGAGCAGAAAGTTGTGGAGTCAGTCCGGGAACTTGTCGAAGACAGAATCCAGCCGCAACTCCAGGAGGATGGTGGGGATATTGCCTTTAAATCCTACGATTCCTCAACCGGAATGGTGACGCTGGCCATGGACAGTTCCGGTCTGAGTACGCCAGCTTTTGGAACCCAGATCAAAATCGAGAATACCGTTAAACACTTCGTGCCGGAAATCTCCCGGGTTAAATTTGAGCGGATGGAAAAAGAAACGGAGGCAGCCGACGGTGATCGTCCCGGTCTCAGGACACCGGAAGCCGACGCTATTCGCATTCTGCTGGAAACAAGGATCAATCCGGCTATCGCTGCCCATGGCGGTTATATTTCCCTGATCGATATACAGGAGGAAACCGCCTATGTGGAAATGGCTGGGGGCTGCCAGGGATGCGGTATGGCGGATGCCACTCTCAAACAAGGGGTGGAAGTGGAAATTAAAAAAGCCGTCCCGTCCATTGCTCAGGTTCTCGATGTCACCGATCACGCCGGCGGTACGAATCCTTATTTTGTGGGATATTGAATCCGCCTGGTTTCGTCGTCTGTCTTGACAGTGATTTTACTGCCATTTACGCTGGATCTTAGCGCCGTAGGAGACGGTGTCTAGGTTCGCGGGCAGCTGTATCAGCATCTCCAATATGTTATCGATACCACTTTAATTCGGTTTTCTCTAACCCGAATGGCGAACAACGCAGGATGATGTGCCGGATCCTGGCATTTGACGCCTCTGTTAGCCACGCAAAATTACTCGCTGAAATAGGTGTAAAGCCTGATTGGACCGATGAAATGGGCATGCCGGCTATTCATATCGCCGGTTGGGAAGGGCAGGCAGAAGCTCTCCGATGGTTACTGGAATATCGTCCGGACCTGAGATTAAAAAACAAATATGGCGGTGACCTTATGGGAACAATCCTCCATGGCCTCGAAAACTGCCCCTCTGCAAATACGCGAAATCATATTGAATGTGTGAGGCTGGTGCTCGGCGCCGGGTCACCATTACATCGCCAGGACATAAAGTTTTGCGGCGTTCCTGCCGTTCAGGCCTTTCTGGAAGAATGGGCTGAGAAACACCCGGAATGCTTGATAGACTGAGACGGGGGAGCCGTTTCTCAGAGGTCTGGATTTACTCCGCTTGTTCAACCGCTTTGATGACAAAACCATGGTCCGAACGGTATTTGCGTCTGGCTTTTGTCCAGGCCTCTTCCAGAGTGTCGGCATAAATGTCAAAATAATGTGTATCCGCCCATTCATCATCCAGATGCTTATGACGTTCCCCTTCATTCAGGGCTTGCAGAACCTGCTCATTAAAAACAGCGGCTTCAAACTTGATCGACATTGCTTTTCGTAACCTAATTAATCAAACATCCTAAGTCTGGCAGAGAACAGTTAAAAGAATATTATTACAAAAGGTATCTAACTGATAGCTGGAGTCCTGAGCCTGGGAGCCTCGCTTCTCACAATTGCGAGAGATCAGAGATTAAGGATTTACATTTTTTCTTTTCTTTTTACCTATGAGGACACATGATTATCCCGATATCCGATACTGCTCTGTAAAGTGTATGTTTGACGCCGCCTTACGCCATATTATTGACCCGCCTCTCAACCTTGCCGGTGCCCGGATTGCCGCTGCGGGTATTTCGGCGAACATGGTCACTGTTTGCGGGTTTTTGGTCGGGATGGCAGCCATCCCTTTTCTGGCAAATGGAGCCTATATCACGGCGCTTGTTCTGATACTGATAAATCGACTGCTCGACGGTTTGGACGGAGCTGTTGCACGGCAATCTTTATTGTCCGATTTTGGCGGTTATCTGGATATTGTCTGCGATTTTATGTTTTATGCAGGGATTGTGTTCGGTTTCGCGCTCGCAGATCCTAATAATGCTCTGGCGGCCGCCTTTCTGACCTTTAGCTTTATCGGGACCACATCCACCTTTCTGACATATGCCATCATGGCGGAAAAACACAAGATCACGACTGAAATCCGAGGCATTAAATCTCTCTATTATCTCGGAGGGTTGACGGAAGGAGCAGAGACAATTTTCACCTTTATCCTGCTCTGCTTTTTCCCGGAATATTTTGTCCAGATTGCGTTGATATTCGGCGTCATGTGCTGGGTAACGACGGGGACACGTATTTATGCTGCCTGGGTTTCTTTTCACAAACTGAGTTAAGGCAGTTTTACCGGGCGCCTTTCGTCCAGCTTTTCAGATCTTTTTCAAGCATTTCGATAGCCTCTTTGTCCAAACCCTCCAGCCAGAGATGGAAGCCTCTTAACAGATCTTTGGCGGTCAGTTCTTCATCATAGGCACCGAATAGAATTTCCTTGAACTCCTCTTCGGTATCGCATTCGAAATCATTATTTTTCGGATCAAACTCAGAGAGTTTTTGCAGGGCTTCCGGTGTTGAAACAGCAGCCTGGAAAGGGATTTCCTCCTCCAGTGAATAGCCGCCCCATTCAAGCCACCAGGCATCGCTTTTCGGAGATGCCAGATCCCAGGCGTAGGTTACCTCCGCTTCAATATTTTTAGCGGCCTGCTTCGCCAGTTTTTCCAGCTTTACGGCATCGTCTGTCACGGAAAGCTTGATAGGACCAACTTTAAAGTAGCCGGTTTTTCCTTCATTCCAGGAAGTAAAATATGCGTCCAGATCGATTTTGGTCATGCCAATAACTCTTCAATATCCTCTTTTACCAAGTGTTTTATACAAGGTAGCGGGTTCGTTGTCAGTCTAGGGTCAGGATCTATTGACGAAATTTATCCATGGCCCTGCGATCCGCCTTAGTCGGCCTGCCGGCCCCCTTATCCCGCCGGGCGGTCTCCGAAACAGCGAGGGCTTGGGGTTTTTCAGTTTCTTCTTTCGGCGCGAGATCCTCATACAAGGCCTGAGCTTCCGGTGCTGGCCCTCGCCGGCTACCAATGGCGAGGATCTTGATGACCCGGATAGATTTGGCCTGCGGAAAAGTGAGGACATCGCCGACTTTAACCGTTGCACTGGGTTTCGCGATAACAGCGCTGTTGACCCTGACTTTGCGGCCTTGGACCAGTTTTGTGGCCAGATTCCGGCTTTTAAAGAAGCGGGCGAACCACAACCAGCGATCCACGCGAATTGTATCACCCGGATCCGTAGCCTTGTCTGCCATATGTTATTTTGTGCCCAGGTTTTTCAATACAGCGAACGGTGAATCGGGATCAATTTCCTTTGGCTTTTGAGACGGTTTGGGCCTGTTATTCGGTTTTTTGCCGGGAGCTGCCTTCTTTTTCGGCCCCTTCCCTTGTTTGCCGTTTTGAACAGGGCGTTTACGTTTCTTGAAAGGAACCCGCTGATAGGTGAGGTCTTCTCCTTCACCCTTTGCCTCATATCCCAGATTTTCCAGAATCAGCGTAAACTGCTCCCGTGTGGTGCCAACCAATGAGAGCATCTCATGTGTTGGCTTAAAGGGCAGGTTTCTGGGCTTGTCCTTTTTGCCGCTCTCTTTTTTGTTGTCTGTCTCTGTGGGTTTGTCTGCTGAAGTTTCTTCTACAGGGTCCGCCTTTTCGGCTCCGGTATTCTGCTCAGCCGGAGCCTCAGACGCTTTGTCTGTTTCTTCGGTCTTGATTTCAACGATCTCATCTGGCGTGTCGGTTGTGCTTTCCGCAGTTTCTGCGGCCGGCTCTTCGGTTTCTAAAGTAGCTTCCTCAAGCGGTTTATCATCAGAAGCCGCAGGAGCTGTATTTTCTGTTTGTTTATCTTCCGTCTGTTCTGCTGGTTTTTGCTCTTCAGTCTCCAGAAGACCCCGGGAGGCACGGCGTAGAAGGCCCGCCAGGCGATCCAGCATATCAAGTCGGACAGCAAGGGTGTTGAACAACGCATAGCCGGCTGTCAGATAGTAGCTGCGTGGCAGCTTTTCGGTTACTTCATACGAGACGCGGCCTGCCGGCGGTGGCGTCGGAATAGTATTCCTTTCCTCAAAAATGGCCCAAAGCAGACATCTCAGGGCTGTTGGATCCGGCTTGAGCAGCACAGGCATGAAGACATGTTCATAACCGACGCGCAGGCCACCGAATTTAAGACGCCCGAAATCCTTTTTGTCCAGATTACGGATCTGGTCGTTAACCCGGAAGCGGGGAAGGGCTCCCAGATTTTCACTAACCTGGAATGCGATACCGCGTGATGCTCCGGTAAGCGGCAGATCTGCCAGCTTGACGAGAGGGTTGAGGCGGGTCCCAATTTCCTGAGTGATCCAGTCACTCAGTCTTTTCGTGCTCTGGTCAAGAGCGGCGCCATTCAACTGCTCGCTTGCCAGGAGGCTGAGTTTGGGCTTGAGAACAGAATCGCCTTTTTGCAGACGGGCAACGGTCATTTCTTTCCAGATGATCTCTCCGGAATCATTCAGTGAAAAGGCGTCATCCTCTGAGGCGGCTATCTGTCCGGCTCTATCCGCAATTTCTTTCGCAACAGCTTTATTGCCAGCATTCCGCAGGGTCCGGCCATCCGTGCTGCCTGCAGACATATCGGCTGTAAAACGTAATCCGGTTAAGGTGCCGACAAAGTGTCCTTCGACATGAACTTCACCGGTCTCGTTAATTACTGCTTCCAATTGACCATTGTCTTTCAATTTACGCGCCAGCACTGCTGTACGACGATCCACAAATCTCTGCGTCAGGCGATCATGCAGAGCGTCTGACAGCTTATCTTCTATTCTACGAGCGGCGTTCTGCCAATGCTTATAATCATCAACCCAGTCAGAAATATGGGAAATATAAGTCCAGGTTCGCGTATGAGCAATCCGGTTGGCCAGTGTATCGATATCACCATCTGTCCGTTCCAGCTTCCGAAGATGCGACGCTACCCAGTCGGGCGGCAACTTACCACCGGGTCCTTGCAAATTAATGAAGATCTGTTTGAGCAATCTGACATGAACGTCCTGCATTGTTTTCCTGAAGTCCGGTATTTGGCATACCTGCCATAACTGACGAACTTTCGCGCTATTTTGTGAATACCGCTGAATGTCAGGATCCATTGCCAGGGACTTTAGGGCCCTATAGTCGTCCGGATCCCTTGGTGAGACTAGGCCTTTGTTAGAAGGAGGCTTTTCGAGGCCTCTGATGAGATCCCGTGTTGTTGTGAAGGACAGGTCCCTGTTTCGCCAGCAAATGGTTTTCTGCCTTTCAAACCGGTGTTCTTCAATATCGTGGACAAGTTCTTCATCCAGCGGCTCTACATTGGCGGTTACACCAAAGCTGCCGTCATTCATATGGCGACCCGCCCTTCCGGCGATCTGGGCAAATTCCGAAGAGGTTAGATGGCGTCCCATAAGACCGTCGAATTTATAAGTGCTGGCGAAGGCCACATGGTCGATGTCCATATTGAGGCCCATGCCGATCGCATCTGTCGCCACCAGATAGTCTACATCCCCGGACTGATATAATTCCACCTGCGCGTTTCGGGTTCGCGGCGAAAGTCCCCCCATAACGACAGCGGCACCGCCCCGTTGACGTCGCACCAGTTCTGCGATGGCATACAGATCTCCGGTGGAAAAAGTGACAATGGCACTTCTTGATGGAAGACGTGAGATTTTTTTTGATCCTCTATATGTCAGTCGAGAGAAACGTTCTCGGGACACGAAGCTGGCGTCCGGAACCAGCCTTTCAATCCAGGGACGAATGGTGTCGGATCCCAGAAACATCGTTTCCTGCCTGCCGCGCGCATACAGAAGGCGATCTGTAAAGACGTGCCCCCGTTCCGGGTCGGAAGCCAGTTGAATTTCGTCAATGGCGACAAACTGGAAAGGACGGTCCAGAGGCATTGCTTCGACGGTGCAGACAAAATACGAAGCGTGCGGGGGGGTGATTTTCTCTTCGCCTGTCACCAAAGCGACATTGGCAGCGCCTTTCTGCTTGACGATCCGATCATAGACTTCCCGTGCCAGAAGCCTGAGAGGCAATCCGATAATGCCGTCACTATGTCCGATCATACGTTCAACGGCCAGATGGGTTTTCCCGGTATTGGTGGGACCCAGGACGGCTGTGATATTATCCGAAGAACGTGTGTTACGATAAGAGGAAGGGAAGGCTGGTGGTACGGCCATTTGTCGCTACCCGGCGTTCGAACCTGGAACACCCTGCATGTTGTTTATACTCAGCGATCATCGCCAACATATCCTACAGATATATCCTCCTCTATCGAGTTTCCAGATTTTTCTTTGAACCGCTTTTTTTTGAATGACGACACAGAGTCATCGTTTGAAAACAGGTAAAGGCGACAAGAGATTATGAAAAAATATACATTTATCGGGGTAGCAATCCTCGCAACGGTCCTGCAAGCAGGTGCAGCTTCAGCAATCTCTATCGAGATTCCGAAATGTTACTATGATGAGGAATGCTCTGATTACATTCAATTAGGAGAAGGAGGTGTATCTGAAGCAGGAAGCGCATCTGTTGGCGAGGCCAGTAGCTCTGGCGGTAGCGGCGGAACGGCTCCAGGCGGTAGTTCAGCTCCGGGAGGCGGCGGAGGCGGCGAGTGACCCTCTCCCCATAACTTGATCCAAACTGACATTTTCTCAATCATGTTGTTGAAAGCACTCTCTCTTCGGACAGGGTGCTTTTTTATTGGCGAGTTGAATAAGGAATGAGCCAAACGTTTGTTAGCTTTATTGCAATTAAGAGCGTTTATTGGTACATAGCAGGCCGGAAGAGAACAGCGCATAATAAGGTATCTCTATCGGGAAATTGACATTCCGATCTGGTGCGGTGCACAATTGCGCAAAAACAGAGGACGTAGAGAGATGAGCGAATTTCCAAAACCCGACCGGGATGGATGGGAAAAACAAGCTGAAAAAGAGCTTCGGGGACGGAAAGTAGAGGATCTGGTCTGGGACACGCCGGAAGGGATCGCCGTTAAGCCTCTTTATACATCCGACGATGTCAGCAACCTTTCCCTGGAAGAAGAGCTTCCGGGATTCGCACCTTTCAAGCGCGGTGTCCGGGCAACCATGTATGCAAACCGTCCCTGGACAATTCGTCAATATGCGGGATTTTCCACGGCTGAAGAATCAAATGCGTTTTATCGCCGGAATTTGGCCGCGGGTCAAAAAGGCCTTTCTGTTGCTTTCGACCTGGCGACTCACCGGGGATATGACAGTGATCATCCGCGTGTTGTCGGTGATGTTGGTAAAGCCGGTGTCGCGATTGATTCCGTTGAGGATATGAAAATCCTGTTTGATGGTATCCCGCTGGATCAGATGTCGGTGTCCATGACCATGAACGGTGCCGTTTTGCCGATCCTTGCAAATTATATTGTCGCGGCGGAAGAACAGGGTGTGGGGCCTGATAAGCTGGCCGGAACCATCCAGAACGATATCCTGAAAGAGTTTATGGTTCGTAATACCTACATTTACCCGCCGGCCCCCAGCATGCGGATCATTGGTGATATCATTGGTTACACATCCCGCAATATGCCGCGCTTCAACTCAATCTCCATTTCCGGCTATCATATGCAGGAAGCTGGCGCGACGCAGGTGCAGGAGCTGGCCTTTACGATTGCCGACGGTTTGGAATATGCGCGGGCGGCCCTGGCGTCCGGTCTGAAAATCGATGATTTCGCACCACGTCTCAGCTTCTTCTTTGCCATTGGCATGAATTTCTTTATGGAAGTATCCAAGCTGAGGGCGGCACGCGTTCTATGGGCCCGGGTAATGAAACAGTTTGAGCCCCAGAACCCGCAGTCCCTGATGCTGCGGACTCATTGCCAGACATCCGGGGTCAGTCTGACCGAACAGGACCCTTATAATAACGTTATCCGGACCGCCTATGAAGCTATGGCGGCGGTCCTTGGCGGAACCCAGAGCCTGCATACCAATGCACTGGATGAAGCCATTGCGCTTCCGACGGATTTCTCGGCCAGGGTTGCCAGGAATACCCAATTGATTCTGGCAGAAGAAACCGGTGTTCCCAATGTGATCGATCCGCTTGGCGGCAGCTATTATGTGGAAAGCCTGACCAATTCCCTTGTCGAGGATGCCTGGGAGCTGATCCAGGAAGTGGAGGCGCTCGGCGGCATGACCAAAGCTGTTGAAAGCGGTATGCCGAAACTGCAAATTGAAGAGTCCGCCGCTCGCCGTCAGGCCAGGGTCGACCGAGGAGAGGAAACGATTGTTGGCGTCAATAAATACTCCCTTGAAAAGGACGACAGTAACATTGAAATCCTGGATGTGGACAATACGGAAGTGTTGCGTCAGCAAGTGGCGCGCCTTGAAAAAATCCGTTCGACCCGGGATGAGGCAGCTTGCCAATCTGCCCTTGAAGCCCTGACCAAAGGGGCAGAAGGTGACGCTAACCTTCTCGATCTTTGTGTGAATGCCGCGCGTGTCCGGGCAACAGTAGGGGAGATCTCCGACGCTATGGAAAAAGTCTTTACGCGTCATCGGGCGGAAATCAAATCCATCTCAGGGGTCTACGGATCCGCCTATGAAGGGGATGAGGGTTTCCAGAAAATACAGAAAGATATTGAAGGTTTTGAAGCTGAGCAGGGGCGGCGCCCCCGTATGCTGGTTGTTAAGCTTGGGCAGGATGGTCATGATCGGGGCGCTAAAGTGATTGCTACGGCTTTCGCCGATATCGGCTTTGACGTTGATGTCGGACCTTTGTTCCAGACGCCGGCCGAAGCAGCCAAGGATGCGATCGAGAGCGACGTCCATGTCATTGGTATCTCTTCCCAGGCAGCGGGCCACAAGACGCTGGTCCCGCAGATTATCGGTGAGCTGAAAGCACAAGGAGCTCAAGATATTCTCGTGGTTTGCGGCGGTGTAATTCCTGCACAGGATTATGACACCTTATATGATGCGGGTGTTGCTGCGATTTACGGACCTGGAACCAATATTCCCGCCGCTGCGGCAGAGGTCCTGGAACTGATCCGCAAACAACAGGCTGCTTAACTGCGCTGTTATGAGTGACCTAGGGCGGGAGTTTTCTCCCGCCTTTTTTATTGCGACTTGACGATGCATCACAATTGCGGGTTTTAATAGGCTATCAGTCTTGTAGCAGGAGAGTCTTCATGAAGGTGGTTTTCAGCCCCGACCAGGCCAAACATTATCCAAAAACGTTTATTCAATCGGGCATTTTCCGGGAACCCCAGGAGATTCCCGGTCGGGCGGATGCGTTGGAGGCAGGCCTGCGCGAGGCAGGACATGATTTTATTCCGGCGATGGATTTCGGACCGAAACCGCGAGCGGCCGTCCATTCGCCGGGGTATCTGCATTTTCTTGAAACTATCCATGAACGCTGGGTCGCCGCGGGGATGGAAAGTAAGGAAGTTCTGCCCAACATACATCCGGGACGTCATATGTCCTCCATGCCTAAAGGTATTGCAGGTGAGGTCGGTTACTATACGGCGGATCTTGCTGCGCCTATTGGACCGAAAACCTGGGAAGGCGTGGTTGCAGCCAGCAATGCGGCCTTAACAGCGACAGAACTGGTTTTGGATGATCTACCGGCAGCAAAGGCAGCTTATGCGCTGTGCCGGCCACCGGGACACCATGCCTATGAAGACATGTCCGGCGGTTTCTGCTTCCTGAATAATGTGGCGATTGCAGCTCATTACGCCCGGCAAAAGGTCCAGCGGGCTGCCATTCTGGATATTGATGTGCATCATGGAAACGGTACGCAGGGTATTTTCTATAAACGCCCGGATGTTTTCACCCTTTCCCTGCATTGTGATCCAACGGACTTTTATCCTTTCTTCGCAGGGTATGAGCATGAGCGGGGTGAAGCAGCCGGTGAAGGATATAATCTCAATCTGCCTCTTCCGGCCGGTAGCGGTGATGACGCTTTCCTCAAGAGGCTGGAGGAGGCGAAACAGGCTCTTCGAACCTATGCGCCGGATATTTTATTTATCGCCCTGGGGCTTGATGCCTTTGAAGGTGATCCGCTTGTCGGTCTGAAAGTGACGACAGAAGGTTTCTCGCGAATAGCCGCCAGTATTGCAGATCTCGGGATGCCGACTGTTCTGGTTCAGGAAGGAGGCTATAACCGTGACTTCCTGGGAGCTAATATCAGCAGCTTTATGAAGGGCTTTGAAAGCGTTAGATCTTAAAATCTAAAGCTGTCAGGAAGCAGTTCTTCCATAGAAACGCGAACTTCACCATTTCGGCCCTGATACCGGATAATCGTGTCAGGGCCAGCAAATTCTGCAATCACCTGACGGCAGGCGCCGCAAGGAGAACAGGGAATAGAAACACCCTCGGCATTTCGATTGGTAATCACCACTTCCTCTAGTTTTAGATCGGGACCCTCTGCGGATACGGCCTGAGCAATGGCGTTGCGTTCTGCGCAAATAGTAAGGCCGTATGAGACATTCTCCACATTACAGCCGGCGTATACATTGCCGCTCCCGGTCCGGATGGCGGCTCCTACCGAAAAATTGGAATAGGGGGAATAAGCCTTATCCATGATGGCCATCGCCATGGCTGTCAGGTCTTTGGTTTGTTCACTCATGGCTGTTTCTTTCTAGCGCAATAAAAAACCACCAGATAAAGGGTCGTTCTCTTCCATTGTGAATTCGGCGGTTCCGTAGTAATGAGCCTGACCGCTGATTTCCACCTTTACGCCTTTATAGGGGCCGACAACAGCCTTTGAAAGGGTTTTCCCGTTGAAGAGAGAGCCGGTTATACTTTCAAAAACATGCGGCTCGCCGATCTTCGTTTCTCTCTTGGCGGCCATAACGGCCAGTCTTGCGGTAACACCGGAACCGGTCGGGCTGCGATCCACCTGTCCATCTGCAAAGATACAGATATTCCGACTGGGGCTGTTATCCCGCCCGGTTCGTCCGTCCGTAAAGATAATCCCGTAGAGAAATCCAAGATCCTCTTCCTCAGGATGGTTGATATCAATTTCATTATTAATGGCTTCTTTAAGATGACCTGCCGCCGCTATTAGATCCTGAACAGGTGTTTTCGTAACATCCAGGCCGATACTCGCGGCGTCCAGGATACCGTAAAAGGCGCCGCCATATCCGATATCTAATTCCACAGGACCGTATGCGTCCGTGTTTACGAACTGATCCAGTTTCAGGGCAAAGGACGGCACGCTTTCAAAGGAAACCCGGCCGGACTTCCCTGCAGGCGTTTCTACAGACGCCGTCACCGGTCCGCAGGGACACTGGATTGTTAAGGTGGTTGTCCCTTCACAGGCCGACACCAGTCCTGTATCGACGGCATAGCGACCAAGAGCAATCACTGCATGGCCACACATGGTGCTGTATCCTTCATTATGCATAAAAATAACGCCGAAATCAGCTTCAGGATGGTCGGCGGGAACAAGCAGCGCGCCATACATATCCCGATGGCCGCGCGGCTCGAACATCAGGAAACGGCGATACTGATCCGCATTTTCGCGTAAATATCGTCTCTTCTCCAGAAGGGAGAGTGAGTCCGGTAGTGGAATGCCTTCCGTTATTATTCGCAGAGGCTCGCCTCCGGTATGCATATCGACTGTCCTGATCGGCCCCATTGAACTGTGATCCTTTCCCTTAAATACCGGGCATTCCCCTTGACTGAGGCCCAGTATTTTCCGATACCTGTTACCATGACAACCAAGAAACAAAATGAACGCTCAGAAGTGAATGAAATGGCGGAGAAAATCCGCTCTGGTAGCCGTCGGGCGCTAGCCCGGGCCATCACATTGGCCGAATCAATTCGTGAAGATCATCAAAGCGCAGCCCAGGACTTGCTGACGGATCTGTTGCCTGACACGGGACGGTCTGTTCGTATCGGCATTTCCGGCACGCCAGGGGTCGGGAAATCTACCTTCATTGAAGCTTTTGGAACCTTTCTGACAGGGCGGGGGCATAAAGTTGCCGTCCTCACCATTGATCCATCCTCCAAGCGCACAGGCGGATCCATTCTGGGCGACAAAACCCGGATGGAGGATTTGTCCCGGGATCCGAACGCCTTTATCCGGCCTTCCCCTTCGAGAGGCTCGCTGGGCGGCGTCGCCCGTCGCACGCGGGAAGTTATGTTGCTCTGTGAAGCGGCGGGGTTTGATGTGATCCTGATTGAGACTGTCGGAGTCGGACAGTCCGAGACAACGGTTGCCGACATGGTGGATATGTTCATGCTGCTTCTGGCGCCGGCAGG
>DIYE01000295.1 GCA_002428885.1 Alphaproteobacteria bacterium UBA6062 | reverse complement strand
GAGGTGGCTTAGGTGTTTTCGCCGGACCAAGCGGTGGCTTTCTGGTCGGCTGGATTATATCCGCCTGGTTTATCGGATATTTGACGGAAAGATATTGGGATAAGCTCAATATCGGTCTGGCTATCGGATTTAGCGTAGCGGGCGGCATTATACTCCTTTACGCCATCGGTATTCCGTGGGTTGCCTATGCGGCTAAAATTCCGCTGGACAAAGCTTTCTTCGGGTCTGTTGCATTCGTTCCGGGCGACGTGTTGAAGGCTGTTATTGCGGGGGCAGTAATGATTGCGGTAAAACGCTCCTATCCCCTTATTGCCCGTCACTAACGGGCCCTGGCCCTAAAAGGCGAGTTTGACATGATCAGACTGCAATCAGTATCCGTCGAATTGGATGATCGGCGGATACTGGATGATATTTCGATTGATATCTCAGAGAAACGGATTGGTGTTATCGGACTGAACGGCTCCGGTAAGAGTACATTTGCCAGGTTGATCAACGGTTTGCAGCTTCCGACCGAGGGGATAGTCACTGTCGACCAGCTGGAAACGATTAAACAGGGCAAAGAGGTTCGGCGCAAAGTCGGGTTTGTCTTTCAGAACCCGGATAACCAGATTGTCTATCCGGTGGTTTCGGAAGACCTGTCTTTCGGCCTTAAAAATCTTAAAATTGCCCGCCAGGATATGGCCTCCCGTATTGAAAATACCCTGGCGGATTTTAAGCTGACTCATTTGTCAGACCGGTTTACGCATCAGTTAAGCGGCGGCGAAAAACAAATGGTTGCCCTGATGGGGGTGATGATTATGGAGCCCGATTATATCGTGCTGGATGAACCGACAACCCTTCTCGATCTGAAGAATAAAAGCCGTCTGGTGTCTGTTCTTTCCGGACTGCCGCAAACTATTCTGCTGGTAACCCATGATCTGGATCTGCTTGACGATTTTGACCGGGTTCTGTGCTTTCATGAAGGACGGTTATATGCCGATGGATCCCCGGACCGTGTTATCACGGCCTATCGTGACCTTTGTTCAGCATGCTGAGCCTTTATCATAAATCAGACAGTTTTTTGCACCGGCTGTCGGCGGGTTATAAATTGCTGAGCCTTGTCGGTGTCGGAAGCCTGGTCTTTGTTTTTGACACGCTTTTCTTCTCGGGCAGCATTTTGGCCCTGATTCTTGCTCTTTATCGGTTTGCCCGAATTCCCTTGGAAAAGTGCTGGAGGCAAATACAGCCGGTCATATGGTTGCTGGGGATTATTTTCCTGGCTCAGGTCTTTATTACCGGTTGGGAGGTGGCTTGCCTGATCGTTGTGCGGTTTGCGGCTTTGATCCTCGCTGCAGGTTTGGTTACGTTAACAACGCTAACTTCTGATATGATTGCTGCTATTGAAGCATGCCTTCATCCCGTCCGACGATGGGTTGCGGTGGAGAAAGTGAGTCTTGCCTTGTCCCTGGCAATCCGGTTTATTCCGGTTATTGCAGATATTACCCATGAGGTTAGAGAAGCGCAAAGAGTGAGAGGATTGGAACGAAACCTCTTTGCGGTTGCTGTCCCGGTGATTATTAGGACATTGAAAATGGGTACTCAGATTGCTGAAGCGCTTGACGCGCGATCTTTTGATAGCACTCCGGAGTGAGGATACTAAAATGTCCAAACAAGCTGGTTCGACCGCTTGGGATTTTGTGCAAAAGGTTGTCGCAGAGCGGCGTTCAACCCGTGCGTTTCTCGACGCTCCTGTAGCGAAGGAGGAGATTCAAGACATTCTGGACAAGGCGCAACGGGCACCAAGCGGTGGAAATCTTCAACCCTGGAAGGTGCATGTTGTCATCGGATGTGTCAAAGAAAGACTAGAGCAAAAACTCCGCGCGACCTATGAAGACCGGTCCTACCAAGAAGAGGATCAGTATAACTATTATCCTGATAATCTGCCGGACGAATTTTCAAGACGCCGGGAATATGCCGGTGAGCAACTGTATAAAGCTCTTGGAATTAATAGACGAGATGTGCAAGCCCGAAGAGCGTTGCAAGCGGACAATTATGGATTTTTCGGTGCCCCGGCTGGCTTGATTTTCACGATACCCAAGATACTGGCTCAAGGGAGTTGGTTGGATATGGGAATTTTCGTTGGCAATGTGATGCTCCTGGCCGAGGCGAAAGGTCTTGCAACCTGCCCCCAAGCCAGCTTCATATCTTACCATAAGATTATCCGTAATTTTCTAAATTTTGGAAAGGATGAACTGCTGGTATGCGGGATGGCGATTGGATACGCAGATCAGAACCATCCGTTAAATGCGTTTCGATCTCCCAGACGGAGTGTTACGGATTTTATAACATTTCATGATCAGGAAGAACGCTTACAGCCTCTTTCCAGTCAGTTAGCGGAACATATATCCCGTAATCCTTGCAAAGTCGCTTTTAGGAGTGATGGCAAACCGGTTTCTTATGCCGAGTTGGGGGTCGATATTTCCGCTGCAAGAGGATATCTGAAGACCAAGAGTCCCAAAGGCAGTTCAATTGCCCTCTCCAGGCCCAATTCCAGGGAATTTTTAAGTTTTTTTATGGCCGCGGTTTCCTTGGGGAGGTGCGTTAAAGTCTTTGATCCGTACTGGCCGGACATCAAACGGAATAAGGCGAAGTTCCTGTCAAAACCGGATATGCTGATCGATCAAACAGTATCGTTTGCCGGTTTCGAAGATAATGTTGAGGAACAATCGGAACGTATAGACGTTCCCTTTTATGCGGGTTTCACTTCCGGATCAACAGGGGAACCGAAAGGTTTTGTCAGAAGCCAGCGTTCCTGGCTTGAGAGTTTTCGGTGTGATACGGAAGAGTTTGGATTGAACGCCGGAGATGTTATCGCAGCTCCTGGCCAGTTTGCGCATTCATTACCTCTATACGCTGTTCTCAGAGCTTTGTATGAAGGGGCTACTGCTCTTTTCTATACGTCATTTCATCCAGGTCGAATTTTAGACGACCTTGAACGTAACGCTGTTTCGGTGATTTATGCTGTGCCGACACAGTTACAAGCATTTGTTGATCATGCCGGTGACGGAAAGACTTTCACTTCTGTTCGACTGGTCTTGTCCTCTGGCGCTAAATGTCCTGATCCATTGAGGAAAGAGTTGCGCCGCACTTTTCCTGAGGCAACCTTTGCGGAGTTCTACGGGAGCTCCGAATTAAGCTATATCACCGTTGCGAAAGAGAATGAAGACCCGCCTGAAGGATCTGTTGGTAGAGCTTTCGGCCAGGTGAAAATCGATATTTTGGATATGGCGGGTCAAAAGGTTCAGGCGGGTGTTGTCGGGCAGATATGTGTTCAAAGCCCCTATCGGTTTATCGGATATGAAGGCGGGACCGGCGAAGCAGGAGAAGAGGCGTTTCTGACAGGAGATATCGGCTATCTGGATGAGAGCGGGTATCTTTATATAACGGGGCGCCGGGATCGCATGATTGCTGTTTCGGCCCGTAATATCTTTCCTGAGGAGGTTGAACGCTGTTTGCAAACGCATCCTCATGTAATCCGTGCAGCCGTCTTTGGTGTAAAGGACCGCAAACGTGGAAACCGATTGGTGGCCGTTGTTGAGCTTGATAATGCCGGCCTGACGGCTGCAACGTTACGCACGCATTGTGCAAAGTCCCTATCCGCATATACCATCCCGTCACGTTTCTATCATCTGGAAGACTGGCCATTAACCCTCTCCGGCAAAATCGATTTTCCTAAGGTGAAAACGAGATTGGAGAAACAGGAACTGCAAGAGTTATCATGAAAGATGTTGTGATCGCCGCCGCCAGGCGGACAGCGGTGTGCCCAAAAGGAGGTGCCTTCGTTCAACTGGACGTCGGAGATCTCATGACCCCGGTTATTAAGGTGCTGTTGTCTGACGCCAATATCCGGGAAGCAGAGATTGATCAGGTTATTGTTGGAAACGCTCTGTATGGCGGGGGGAATCCGGCCCGGGTTGCCGCATTACAGGCGGGGCTTCCTGCTGCTACACCAGCTATGACAATAGACACACAATGTTGTTCTGGTCTTGATGCCGTCAATATGGCTTTTTCCCGCATTAAAGCTGGTGAAGCAGATATTATTTTGGCCGGTGGCGCAGAGAGCTATAGTCGGGCTCCTATCCGAATGCGTCGACCAAAAGTCGCTGGAGAAAAGCCCAAAGCCTATTCAAGACCACCTTTTACACCATGGGCCGATCGTGATCCGGATCTTATCTCTGCAGCGGCAGATCTTGCTGCAACCGATGCGGTCTTGCGGGATAGGCAGGAACAATATGCTATTGAAAGTCATAAAAAGGCTGTGGTGGCGCGCGACAGACAGGCTGGCGAAATTGTTCTGCTCAACAGTGTTTTACACGATCCGTTTACCCGCAAACTGACCAAGCGGCTCTGCAAGAAACTTCCGTCATTAGGCGGTGCAAATTCTTGTGATCTGACGGCATCCACGATTGCTGTAAAAGCGGATGCGGCGGCGATGCTCGTTATCTGTAGCGTTGATAAGGCAAGAGATCTTGATATTTTGTCTTCGGCAATACGGATTGTGGATTATAATGAAGCTGGTTGCGATCCCGATATTCCCATGAAAGGTTTGCAGATCGCTACCGACACTCTTTTGAAAAAACGGTCTCTGTCTGCCTCCTCTTTGAATGTTGTCGAAGCGATGGAAGCTTTTGCCGTTCAGATGATCGACTTTTTGAACAGAACGGGGATTGATCCGGCTATTTTAAACAGAGGTGGAGGAGCCTTGGCCAGAGGCCATCCTATCGGAGCATCCGGAGCCATTAATCTCGTTCGGCTTTGGCATGAATTGCAAAGTGAAAAAGAAGGGTCTTTGGGACTGGCCTGTATAGCAGCGGCGGGAGGCCTCGGATCTGCTATCTTATTGGAACGTTGACCCTGAAGAGTAGGAGTTTTTATTGTGGGTTCGAAGTTGATTTATGAGGTTGCCGTGATTGGCGCCGGTATCGCCGGTGCCGGTGTCGCTTCGTTTTTGGGAAGCGATGTTAAGACCCTCATTTTAGAGCAGGAGGAAAGACCAGGCTATCATTCCACAGGCCGCTCCGCCGCTATCTTCATCCAGAATTACGGCAGTCCTGAAATTCGGATCCTGAATAAGGCAAGTTACTCTTTTCTGAAAGCCCCTCCGGCTGACTTCTCTGAAAACGGATTTCTTTCGGATCGCGGGATGATGCTGGTTGCCGATGAAGAGGGAGAGCAGGCTCTTGCCGATGAGTTGAATGCTGGAGATGGGTTGGTTTTCCTAAGCCCATCAGAGGCGGCGAAGAAAGTACCGTTGTTGCGGGAAGATAAAATGCGCGGGGCCGCTTTTGAAAAGGAAGCGCAGGATATTGATGTTGCTGCATTGCATCAGGCTTTCCTTCGGCGGTCGAAAACAAAAGGCGCTGAGCTTTACACGGATGCAGAGCTTTTGACCGCCAAGCGGGAGCAGGATATCTGGCTGTTGACAACAAAACGGGGGGAATTCCGCGCGAGGACTATCGTGAATGCTGCGGGGGCCTGGGCGGATAAGATCGCGACTGCTTGCGGTGTTCAGCCTGTCGGAATTACGCCCATGCGCCGCAGCATGGCCGTCTTGCCGGCTCCTGAAGGCTATGATTGTGAAAGCTGGCCTCTTGTCGCTGATATTCTGGAAAACTGGTATATGAAACCCGATGCTGGCCGTCTGCTGGTTTCGCCGTCAGATGAAATACCGGTGGCGCCACACGATGCCTATGTGGATGATATGGTCCTGGCGGAAGGTCTTTACGCCTATGAGCAGGCGACGCATGATGTCGTGGGACGTGTTGAAAATCAGTGGGCCGGTCTTCGCTGTTTTGCACCGGATCGGAATCCGGTCGCAGGGTTTGACGAAAAAGTGCCTGGATTTTTCTGGCTTGCCGGACAGGGCGGATATGGCATTCAAACGGCACCGGCCTTATCAAAACTGGCAGCTTGCCTGCTTTTCGATGGTAAGAAAGAAAGCTGGATGTCAGATAGCCTGATTTCGGGCTTGAACCCGAGCCGATTTCAGTGACACTGTCCGGGTATTTGCAAATCAGCATCAGGAAAAAACATGTCTATCAAAAGAATTGAACCCGGAACCCGTATGAGCCAGGCTGTTATTCATGGAAATACAGTTTATCTTGCCGGTCAGGTTGGCGCACCTGGAGAAAGCGTAACGGCTCAGACCAAGGATATTTGTTCGAAAATCGAGCGTCTTTTGACGGAGTCGGGTAGTGATATGTCAAAAATACTCCAAGCGACGATTTGGCTCGCCGATATGGAGGATTTTGCGGAAATGAATGCCGTTTGGGATGCTTGGATTGATCCAGCAAATCCGCCAGCCCGGGCTTGCGGCGAAAGCAAGCTTGCCACACCTGATTTTAAGGTTGAAATCCTGATTATTGCGGCAACAGATTAAGTAACGTTTAGGATCCTGCCGGAAAGCTTGCTGTGATGCTTCTATCCCGCCTTTTCGGCAGAGGACGCCTGCCTGTTTCATGTGTATAAATTCTCGTTAAAACACGACATGTTTGTGTAATGCGAATTTTAACCCTATTTGATTCGTCTTATCGGATAGGTAAGGCGGCCCAGGCATCATATACATATCCTGAAAAGAGGATGTATCGTAAATTTACTTAATTAAGGGTTGATAATATTATTTATGGGAGAATTATAGTATTAAGTTACGCTTAATTGTATATATTTTGACGCGTCTTTAAGAATTTATAAAGTCTACTAATAAACACTGATCCTGTTCTTAAATTATCGTTCTATTGCGATTGAGGCATGGCGCAGGAGAGACAGTGTTATGAAACTGCCAAATTTACGTATTTCTCAAAAACTTCCCCTTCTTATTGTCGGGGCTTCTCTTATTCTTGGCGTTAGTTTAGGATTTTTGGGATATTATCAGGGGTCAACCGCTGTCGACCGCGAAGTGCAGAATAAATTGGAAGTTGTTTTTCATGCTAGAAAGACTTCCCTTGAAACCTATCTGAAATCTATTCAAGAGGATTTGAAAGTCACGGCTCTCAATCCGACGGTCGTCAATGCCGTAAAAGACTTTTCAAAAGGCTGGCAGGATCTTGGCGGCAACCAGAAGGATAAGCTTCAGAAAGCCTATATTACTGGCAATAGCTTTCCCACGGGGGAAAAGGAAAAACTGGACTTTGCCAATGATGGGACGGCCTATAGCGATATACATAAAAAATACCATCCCTGGTTCCGCGAAGCACTCTATACGCATGAATATTATGATATTTTTCTGCTCGATATGCAGGGGAACCTTGTATACAGCGTTTTTAAAGAGTTGGACTATGCAACGAACCTGAATGCCGGACAATGGAAGGATTCCGGTCTGGGTGAGGCCTTTCGGGCGGCTATATCAGCGAACGGTCAGGCTTTTGTCGACTTTAAACCCTATGCGCCGAGCTATGATGCACCGGCAAGTTTTATCAGTACACCGATCACTGAAAATGGCAAAGTTGTCGGGGTTCTTGTCTTTCAGATGTCGATCTCCCGAATTAATGCATTGATGCAGGAGCCCAGAGGGCTTGGGGAAAGCGGCGAAAGCTATATTGTCGGAGAGGACTATCTCATGCGTAGTGACTCCCGCTTCTCTGAAGAGACCACAATCCTTAAACGTGAGGTGAGAACGGAAGCCGCAGAGGGCGCCTTAGCGGGGAATTCTGGAGTAAGCACCATCGATGATTATCGCGGAATCCTGGTTAAGTCCGTTTATGGGCCCTTTGAATTCATGGGTGCAAGATGGGCAATCCTTGCTGAAATCGATGAAGCCGAATATGCGGCACCCATTTATCATATGCAGTGGATGCTCTCTTCCAGCGGGTTGATATTGTTAATGGCGGTAGGGGCCGTCGGAGTGCTTTTTGCCCGTAACATTACAGTGAAACTGACAGATATTACGCTCGCAATGAAGAAACTGGCCGGTGGTGATTTGAATACTGATATCCCGCGAAACAATTCTATGGATGAAATCGGTGAGATGGCCAATGCTCTACAAGTCTTTAAGGATAGCGCAATTGAGCAAAAACGCCTTGAAGCTGAATCCAAAGAAACCGCAGAGAAAGCTACTGAACGGGACCGCCAGGACCGGGAACGGGAAGCGCAGCAAATGGAACGCGATCGTGAGCGTGAACGTCAGGAAAGTGCGGAAAAAGAAGCACGTACCGAGCGGATTACAGCTATCATCCGAAGCTTTGAAGAGAAGGTGTCAAGTCTGCTTGGAACACTGACCGGTGCCGCTACGGAACTGCAGGGCACGGCGAATACGCTTGTTCATACTGCAGATGGCTCACGCGAACTTTCCAACGATGTAGCAACAGCGTCTCAAGAAGCGTCTGCCAATGTTCAAACGGTGGCGTCCGCGGCTGAGGAATTGTCAGCGTCTATCAGTGAGATCAGCCGACAAGTCAAACAGGCCTCAAATGTGTCTGAAGAAGCCGTGAGTGAAGCAGAAAATACGACGAACTCTGTTTCAGATCTTGCTGAGGCTGCCAAAAAGATTAGCGAAGTCGTTAGTATGATCAGCGATATCGCCGGTCAAACCAACCTGCTGGCCCTTAATGCAACGATTGAAGCGGCCCGAGCCGGGGATGCCGGTAAAGGCTTTGCTGTGGTGGCGAGTGAAGTTAAAAGCCTGGCAACCCAGACAGCGAAGGCAACAGAGGAGATCGCGTCTCAGATTAACGGTATGCAGGTTGCTACGGAAGGAGCTGTTTCGGCGATTGGAAATATCGGTGATGTGATCCGATCCATCCGTGAATCGACCGTGACCATCTCAACGGCTGTTACCGAGCAGAATGACGCAACAAATGAAATTTCCAGAAGTGTTCAGGAAGCTTCAAGCGGTACAAACCAGGTTACTCAAAAAATTGGAGAGGTTTCTGTTAAATCCAATGAAACCGGTTCAGCAGCCTCTCAGGTTCTGACGGCCTCTGATTCTCTGAATAGTGTTGCGACATCACTTCAGGACGATATTGAAGCCTTCCTTGAGGAGATCCGGGCCGCCTGATCTACCCTCACTGAGACGAAAAAGCCGGTTCATTGAGCCGGCTTTTTTAATGCCTGAATACCAGCCTCTTCTTATTCCGTCACATCTACCGAGTTCAAACGATCTGTATCACGGCTTCTCATAATTTTAAGGAGAGTAAGGTGATCAGGAAAATGTGGAAACGGACCCTGCTGGCAGGCACGGCTGCTTGCTGTCTTCTATTGAATGGCAATGGTGCAATTGCTGACGTTTATATTGAGCGTGATGACTACGGCGTTCCCTTTATTTACGGCAATACGGATGCCGAAATGTTCTTCGGCTACGGCTATGCCATGGCAGAAGATCGGCTGTTACAGATCTTGAAGCTTAAACTGATTAGTAGTGGGGTGTATCCAAATGATACGGCTCAAAAAAACCAATCAGCCGGCTATCGTGCGATTAGGACATATCGTATCCGGTATCCGAATTTGGAAAGAGATATTGAGAATGAGTTGTCAGAATTGGCCGCTAAGGGAGATAGACATAGCCAAAGAGCAATAAAGGCGCTGGATTGTATTGCGGACGGCATCAATAGGTTTCTCGCGGAAACATTCCCCGATGTAAATACCGGACGATTGGCAGGTAAGTGCGCTGGCCGCAGCACCCGTATCGAAAAATTGGGACAGGCCTATAATATTAGCGGTGAGGAAATCGCTTATGTGAAGGGACGCCTTGACGCACAACAAGGAGTGTTCCGGGCAGATTGGCGGGCAAATGATGTTCTGAAAATATTCCAGAACCGGGTCATGGATGAGTTCTCCAATAGAAATGAAGAGGTTAACAACCAGGTGTTGTTGCGGGCACTGGAGGCCGTTCATGGCTCTGAAAAAGGGCGGAGAATGTTTAATGGTTTCAAATGGGTGGCTGACCCGAATGCAATTACGGAAATCAAGAATTTTAAGGAGGCAGGAGATATCCCTCTCGCGGCGGCTCGTGATGAGATTAAGGGTTATCGCGCAGCACACCATCGCCGTTTGATTGGCAATGGTGCCGCCTGTCAAGAGGTTGCTGATCGGATCCCAGAACTCTCCTACGCGGCATATGATCAGGGTGCTGACAGACCAGGTTTTTCGCAAAATGCCAGTAATTTTTGGGCTATTGCAAACAAGAATGCAGGTCCGCTTGAGATGAAGGCAGGTATGTTCAATGGTCCGCAGGTTGGCATCTATGACCCGAACAGTTTTTATCCTTTTAAAATGATGAGCGGTGAAGGTTTCCGATATGCAGGTACAAGTTTTGCCGGGACTCTAACCACGTTCAATGGTCATAACGGAAAAGTGGCAAGTGGATTTACTGCGGGTAATGCTGATGTGTCTGATGTTTTTTGTATCAAAGTAACCTCTGAAGAACAGGGACGCTACACAGACGGGCAGCTTACACTGGTTCCGAATCCGGGTACGGGTACTCTATATGTAGAGCATTATAACTGGCCCGTTGTCCGGTTCGATAAAAGCAAGGCAGGAGATTCTGTAGCCTATATTCAACGCCATGTCTGGCAAGGGGCGACAGCACTAACATTTAAGAGTTTTCTGCAATCCGCCACGGCGAATACCCTGGATGAGTGGCAAACGGCGATGGATACGGTTGGCGCGAATTTCAATATGGTTGGCGCAAGTGAGGGCGGGCTGGTCAGCATGCGTTTAACGGGTGTCATACCACCACGGAACAATTTGCAGGATGGTGGAAAAATCCCTCTTCGCAGTTTGGGATTAAATCCCAAGCGTTATTTATGGAATCAGGATGTTCGCCTTCCCGTCGCCGCGTCTCCGCTTGATGGGTGGCATGAGGGAGAGCGTGATTTTTATAAGTTAAATGAAACAACGGACCAGGGATATGTAACAAGCTGGAATCATAAGCCGTATCTGCTAATGCCGGATTCCGATTTATACTATGATGCCTGGTATCAGTGGGACCGGGCCGGGATTATCGAAGAGATGCTGAAACGGAAATCCCCTCAGTCTATTGGTGACCTGACCACTCTTAACTCTGTGCTTTCCAGAATGGATATTAACTTCCATTATTTCGCACCGTTTTTGAGAACGCTCAGTCAAGCTGGTGTCTTCAGTCAGCAGGAAGCTGAAAAAGTTGCTAAAATCCTAAGTTGGAATGGCTTCAGGGGCAAGCCGGGAGCAGCCGGTCCGGAAAATTGTAGAGTGCCCCTGCCTGCCGTCCCAGTTGGTCAGCCTCTATTTATGAATTTCTTTGAAGAGTTGGGGCAGGTCTTTAGCGCGATTTTCATTCATCGTGATAGAGGGCGATTGCAAGACCTCTGGAAACCTTATGGTAAATTAAAGCAACCCTTTTATAGCAAGCTCCAAAATACGACCTCTCCTCAGATAAAGCCGAAGCTGGACTTTTCTACCAGTCAGAATGTTTACATCCTGGGTAAAGTCATGTTGCTCAATCTAAAGTTTGCGTTTGACCCGACTTTCAGGGATTTTGATGCGTTAGGTTGGAACTTCCTTTTGAACAAGCCTTTACAGGAAGAAGATCGGCGAGCCACCCAGGCTACGGCAATACACCTGATGAAGATTGCACTCAACAAAGCCAGAGAAGAAAAGGGCTTTTCCAGTTGTTATGGAATTTCTACCAGCCTGAATAATGCGTTTGCGCTGTCTCAGAGAAATCTCCATGAACTCGCTATCCCCTATTTCCGTAATAGAGGCGCTCAGAATCATGTTGTTGCCTTCATGAATGTACCTCTTAGCGCTGGAGGTGTTGAGGGTAAGCAGAAGGCGGAAAAAGGGCAAAGCGCTGCTTCGGGACCGGCTTCATCGAAGAGTATCGCTGTTGCGCGAAATGTTGTTGCACCTGGGGTTCGAGAATTTCGTGGAAGGTCCCTAAGTACTCCGATGGGTGACATAAGTTCTAATCAACGGAAATTAGTGAATGAGGATGGTTATAGAGACATGGGATTTTTTTCCATGCCTAGAATTCGTGATAAACCATCTCATTCAAGGCTTTAAAGGTATGGGGCCGGAGATATCCGGCCCATCTCACTTAACTGAACACCACTGTTTTATGGCCGTTCAGCATGACCCGGGATTCCAGGTGCATTTTAACGGCACGGGCCAGGACCCGACTTTCGATATCCCGGCCGGTTGCAACAAAATCATCAGCACTTAAAGCGTGGGTTACCCGCTCGGTTTCCTGCTCGATAATGGGACCCTCATCCAGATCCGGTGTGACATAGTGGGCCGTGGCACCAATCAGTTTGACCCCCCGTTCATGAGCCTGATGATAAGGCTTCGCCCCTTTGAAGCTGGGCAGGAAGGAATGATGAATATTGATCACTCGCCCAAACAGACGATTGGAAAGATTATCGCTCAGGACCTGCATATAACGGGCCAGGATCACCAGATCAGCGCCGGTTTCCTGGACGAGATCCAGCAATTTCTGTTCCTGCTCGGCTTTGTTTTCTTTCTTGACCGGCCAGCAGTGATAGGGAATGCCTTCCAGGTCGGCGGTCCGGCGACTATCTTCATGGTTTGATACCATGGCGACCACCTCGGCATTCAGCCAGCCGACCCGGATCTGATACAGCAGATGCAGGAGTGCATGATCAAATTTCGAGACCATGACAATTATTTTGGGTTTGCGAGCACCGTCTATAATGTCGGTTTTCATGTCGAAACGATCTGCAACAGGTTTAATGGCGTGTTCGACGGTGTCTCTGTCGGTTCCTTCCGGAACGGCAAAGGCAATACGCATAAAGAACCGGCCGGTCTGCTGGTCCCAAAACTGGTTACTTTCAGTAATATTGGCGCCGGCGGAGGCCAGTTCCGTTGTGACAGCGGAGACAATGCCGGGCTTGTCCTCACAGGACAGGGTCAGGATGAAGATACGCATGGGAAGGATTACTCTAACGTTGCGGGCAGATAGGCCTGTTTCAATTCCGGTTATTGAGGGACTTGCACTCTCAAGGATCAACCCGTCTCGGTCAAGAGCCAATTGCGATAGGCGGTATTGGTTCCGGAAATGGGAACGGCTACGACAGGTGGGATATCATAAGGGTGCAATGTCTCGACCCTGTCTGACAGAGTTTTAAAAAGGGACGTTCGGGTTTTAAGTAATAGCGGAACCTCAGTATCCCGCTCAACATTTCCCTTCCAGTGATAAAGGCTGTCGATCGGGCTGAAAATATTGGCGCAGGCCGCCAGCCTCTCGTTAATCACGACGTTGGCTATATGCGCGGCCGTTCCCTTATCCGGACAGTTTATCCAGATATCCAGAAGGTCATCACTCTTTGCTGTCATTATGGTCTCTCCGATCTTGATCCGATGGTACGCTTGTGGGAAAGTTCTGCTCCATCTACGATCAAGAATAACAGAACAGACGCCCGGAGGCAGGATATGGATCCGCTTAAAGAATACCCCACCTTTGTTACCCATCTCGAATGCGCCTATACAGGCGAGAGTTACGAGGCGGATCAGGTGCATGGTCTTTCTTCCGCCGGTAAACCGATTATCGTCAAATATGATCTTGAGGCCGTTAAGGCAGCCGTGTCCCGCGAGGAGGTGGAAAGCCGCCGGGGTGGCTTCTGGAAATACAGGGAACTTCTGCCGGTTCGGAAGTCCGAAAATATTGTGAGGCTTGGGGAGGAATTGACCCCACTGATACGACTTCGCAAGATGGCGGAAGGCTCGGGAGAGCTTCTGGTGAAAGACGAGGGACGCCTTCCAACCGGATCTTTCAAGGCACGGGGGTTGGCGCTGGCGGTTGCCATGGCAAAGGAGCTGGGACTGAAACGCCTTGCCATGCCGACCAACGGCAATGCCGGGGCGGCCATGGCGGCTTATGCAACCCGGGCCGGTCTTGAAACAACAATCTTCTGCCCGGATGATACACCGGAGGTGAATGTCTCGGAAATCGAACTTCAGGGGGCAACTGTTTACCGGGTTAATGGTCTTATCAATGATTGCGGAAAAATTGTCGGGGATGGAAAAGCTGAAACCGGTTGGTTCGATGTTTCTACCTTAAAAGAGCCTTACAGGATTGAGGGTAAGAAAACCATGGGACTTGAGCTGGCCGAACAGCTGGGCTGGGAACTACCGGATGTCATTTTCTATCCAACGGGTGGCGGGACAGGACTGATCGGTATGTGGAAAGCTTTTGCAGAGCTTGAAGCACTCGGTTGGATCGGCAGTAAACGACCAAAGATGGTGGCCGTACAGTCAACTGGCTGCGCCCCGATTGTTAAGGCTTTTGAAGAGGGGGAGGAACATGCGCCTCTCTGGGAGAATGCGGAAACCGTTGCTGCCGGTATCCGGGTGCCGATTGCCGTCGGAGATTTTATGATCCTGCGGGCGGTGCGGGAAAGCGGCGGATTTGCCATTGCGGTTGATGACGGCGCTATCATGAAGGCGCAAAGCATTGTGGCGAAGGGAGAAGGGGTTCTTCTGTGCCCGGAAGGAGCGGCAACCTATGCAGCTTATCGCCAGTCCCTTGCCGATGGCCGTATTTCTGCATCGGATAGAGTGGTTCTCTATAATTGTGCCACAGGGCTTAAATACCCGATGCCGGCAGTTGACAGATCACTGGACCGGCATCAGTCGATAGATTACTCAAACCTCTAGGAGACTGGCCTTAAGGCAATTAAGGCATTTACTGTTTGGTCTTTGCTGGTGCTTTCTGGCAGCGTGGATGCCCGATAGCCAGAAGATGTATCTGGTGCGCGAAACGTTCACCATCGCTTAAGGTAACGGTTTCAAAGCCCAGCATGGTCATCAGATCCAAAAAGGTCAGTTCTTCCGGTGCACCTGACTTAGCGAAAATAGGTGTCGTCCGGGCGCTGGTGGAAAGCTCTGCAAGCAGGGCCCGGGCCCGGTAAATTGTATCCAGATAGCCTTCCTGTTTTGAAATTATCAGGAGTTTACTGGATTGCCCACCCTTGGCGAAAACTGAATATGGGGATGCATAAGGCTGTTTTGACATGCCCGCCTTGATCCCGACAATGAAACCGACCCGCCGCTTTTTG
>DIYE01000098.1 GCA_002428885.1 Alphaproteobacteria bacterium UBA6062 | reverse complement strand
GGCCCCGGCATCTGCGAGCCTTGAGGAGAGATAGGGAGCCGCAACCGCCTGCTCCAGTGAAACGACGAGTATGCCGTCAAGAGATCCATTCATTGCATTCTTCATTATCGTTTTTCTGATGGAAGATTGATACTCTGCTTCAAAAATTGAACCAAGTTTAATCATACACTCTTCTCAGGTGAATATGCCTGTTTTTGTGGAATTTTCAATGGTTGATTGCCCGGATCGTAAGGACTCGTACACCAATTGATGTTAATGTTTGAATGTGTGAACAAAACCATATTCGGAAAACCGAGTTGCAAGAGGTCTACTTGAAACCTCAACTCTATAAACAGATACTGACGACTTGCCTGCTCATGACACTTATATTTTTGGTGCCTGCAGCGGGATCAGCACAAACCCGGTTTGAAAAATACTGGACTGTTGATGAATATCTGAGGAAATATCCTGAACAGGCAGCGAAAACATCCGCTTTTCATGCGCTTGTTAGAGCCTCCTCTTCAGGGCGCCCTGTTGTAAAGTCGCCGGTGAAAATTGGTGTTATCTATCCGGGGTTGCAAGCGTCTGATTACTGGCGGAGAAGCGTCAGCTCAATGGAGGCGAGGCTTAAGGAAATTGTTCCCGACTATGAGCTGCTTTCTCATTTCACCAGACCCGGTACGGCAATAGCGGAACAGGCAGAGAAAATCGGGAGATTTCTGCAACAGAAGGTCGATTATTTGATCTTCACCCTGAACGCTTCCCGTCACAAAGCCTTGATTCAGAAAATTATGTCTCGTGGAGATGTTAAGCTTCTGCTGCAGAATATTACGACCCCTCTTAAGTCTTTCTCGCGCAAGCAACCTCTGCAATATGTGGGTTTCGATCATGCTATCGGTACGGAAATCCTCATACAGGAATATCTTGAACGGACTGAGGGTGTCGGAGAATACGCTATCCTTTATGGGCCACGCGGATATGTCAATGATATGCGCGGAGGTACTTTCCTGGACGCCATGAAAAAGTATCCTGCCCTGGAATTGAAAGCTTCCTACTATGTCGGGTTTAATCGGGAGAAGTCTTTCGTCGCCGCTATGGATCTGCTGAAGAACCATCCAGATCTCAAATTTATCTTCAGCAGTTCGACGGATATTGCCCTTGGAGTCATTGACGCGTTGAAACATTCGGGAAAGCTGGGTCAGGTCATGACAAACGGGTGGGGCGGTGGAGATGCAGAGCTAAAAGCCATTGAGCGCGGAGAGCTCGATTTCACGGTTATGCGGATGAATGATGATAACGGTGTTGCCATGGCTGAGACGATTTATCTCGATCAGTTGGGGAAAGGGAACGATATACCGGTTATTTTCTCAGGCGATATTCTATTGGTCAGCAGGGACATGAGCCAAAAAGATATTGGAGAACTGAAAAAGCGTGCCTTCAGATATTCACAGTAGCGTATCTCATAAGAAAGAGTTTCGGCTTTCATTTATTCTTGCGGGAGGATTTTTCCTGATCCTTTTTCTCGTTGCCGCCGCTATTCTTATTGTAACCTATCAGAGTTCCAAATTGGTGGTCGAACAGCAAAGAGATCATCAGCGGCTTCACAGTGAGACGATCAGTCGTCTTGTTATGAAATCCCAGATGGATGGGCTTAGTCATATCATTGATTTGACATCTGACGATCCCAATTTTCGCTCTCTTTACAGAACAAGAAATAAAGAACGCCTCGCAGCGTTTCTAAGGAGTGTTTTTTATGCCCAGGCGGAGAACCGGCTCGGTTTTATCGCGCTGATGTCAGCAGAAGGAAAGATGATTACCGATCTGCATAACGAACTTTTTTCCATGAACGATATTGTCGGGCAGGTGGGAAAATTCCATGCAGACCAGAGGGCCTGGTTTTGGGTTAGTCAGAAGAATGGTGGGGACGAGATGACATCCGTTCTTGTCTATTACAAGCGGGAAATCCTGGATACCTTCACCGGAAGGGTTGACGGATATCTGGTAGGCGGCTTTTTCCTGAATGATAATCAGGAACTGGTACAGGAATTTCAGAAGCAATCACAAGCCGATTTCTCAGCTCTTGTCTGGAAAGGGCGTGTCGTCGCCTTGTCGGGTAAAAAGCCCGATTTCTTGTCAGAGCCTGAGTTTAGGTTCGCTGCTGAAATGAATGAACAGGGAGAAGACGGATATCTGTTCTTCAAAAAATCCTTGATGAGCAATCAGTTGCAGGGAATTGATCTATTTGTACTGAACGGGTTCATTGCCAAGGATGAACGCGCCCTGCGTCAGTTCTATTTGATTTCCGCCGGCCTCGTTCTATTGGTGACATTCCTTTTATCGGTCTTAAGCGCACTTGCTGCACGATCCCTTTTTCTCAAACCGTTAAAGAACCTGGTTCTTTTTGCGCGCAAGGTGGAACGCCAGGATAACAATCCGGACTTACCTTTGTCACCGATTGCCGATTTTAATCAGGTCGGTCGCAATCTCGCCAACGTGCTGAATGCGTTTCAGGAGAGTGAGAGGCGGTTTCAGGACTTTGTTTCCGTGTCTTCTGACTCGGTATGGGAGACGGATACTGACGGCAGATATGTTTTCCTGTCTCGGGATATTAATTCCAGTAACAAGATTGATCTGAACCAGATATTAGGAAAAAGGCGTTGGGAAGTGGATGGGGTTGATCCCGATTATGGGGATTGGGACACGCACCGGCAGACACTTGCGGACCATCAGCCATTCCGTAACTTTATCTTTCGGCGTATCGATCCGGGCGGGCACATGCTTTACTGGTCGGCCAGCGGAAAACCCAGATATGATAAAAACGGTGTTTTTGCAGGATATCGAGGTGCGTCATCCAATATCACGGTCGAGATTGAAACCCAGAGAGAGGCGAATAATATCCAGGATCAGCTTCGGCAATCCCAGAAACTTGAAGTGGTCGGTCAACTGACGGGCGGGGTTGCACATGATTTCAATAATCTCCTTTCTGTCGTGTTAGGAAATCTCGAACTGATAGAAGAGACAAACAGCCTGGAAGGACAACTTTCCAAAAACCTCCAGGACGCCATAAAAGGAGCCAAGAAGGGGGCTGCCCTTACGCATCAATTGCTGGCTTATTCCCGTCAACAGACTTTGAATCCGGTTGCCGTTCAGCCGAGTACGGTTATTCGGGATATGTACAGTCTATTGGAGCGCGCCCTTGGAGAAATCGTGAATGTCCGGATGAAACTGGATGACAGTTGGCCTGTTCTGATTGATCCGACGGAACTTGAAAATGCACTCCTAAATCTTGCCGTGAATGCCAGGGATGCAATGCCGGGCGGCGGAGAGCTAATGATCGAGTGTTTTGACACCCATTTGGACCGGGAATATACCGATACGGTTCCAGAACTCAAGGAAGGGGACTATGTCTGCGTGGTTGTCAATGATGCCGGCGATGGAATTGAAGAGGCAATTCGCGACAGAATTCTGGAGCCATTCTTTACGACAAAAGAAGTCGGTAAGGGAAGCGGGTTGGGGTTGAGTATGGTCTTCGGCTTTGTCAAACAGTCGGGCGGACATATGACGATCTATAGCGAAATGGGCAAGGGGACATCTATTCAACTCTATCTGCCAAGGGCCCGGGAGAAGGGTAAAGAGGAAAAGACAGCAGACAAAAGCCGACTGATGGCAGGTACTAACGAACGGGTTCTGGTGGTCGAAGACAACCCTCAGGTTCGCCAATTAATTGTTGCTCAGCTTAAATCCATTGGTTATCGGGCCGTTGAGTGTGAAGATGGTGCAACCGCGATAACCATTCTGGAAAGCGGCGATGTCGATATACTGTTATCGGATGTCACTTTGCCTCTTGGGATGAATGGTGTGGAAATCGTGAACGCGGCACGGGAGTATTTTCCGGATATGCCAACATTACTGATGTCAGGGTTTACCGGGAATGCCATCCGTTCCAAGGATGATCTGCCGGATGGCGTGGAGATCCTCTATAAGCCGTTCACGAAAATCAGGTTGTCAGAAGCACTGCACCGGGCAGGACATCCCGGTGCTACTGCTGACAAATCCAGGCGGACTGATACCGATTAAACAGAAAAATCGCCGTTACTGAGGGGCAGTTCCCGAACTCTTACTTGGATCGCATCGTAAATGGCATTAACCACGGCAGCGGCAATAGGAGGCGTCCCCGGTTCGCCGACACCGCCCATCGGTCTGCCCGATGGCGCCAGTTCAACAACAATTTCAGGACAGCTGAACAGCTTGATCATTTCGTAATCCGGAAAATTGCTTTGCGTCACACGACCTTCTTCCAGGGTAATCTCACCATAAAGCGCGGCGGTCAGACCAAAGATGATACCACTTTCCATCTGTGCCATGACTGTATCCGGATTGACCACTTCGCCGCAATCAATGACGCAGTAGACTTTGTCTACCGACAGTTCCTTGTCGGCATTGACCGTAACTTCTGCGACCTGCCCGACAATGGAGCCGAAAGATTCATGTAGTGCAACGCCGCGTCCTGTCCCTGCAGGCAGTTCTTCTTCCCATCCGCTGAGCTTTTTCAGCCGGGTCAGAACACTTGTAAAATCGGCATGCTCTTTCAAGTGAGCAAGACGGAAATCAACAGGATCTTTGTTCGCGGCGACGGCCAGTTCATCCATAAAGCCTTCCGTAAAAAAGCCGGTGAATGAGTGACCGACGCTGCGCCAGTATCCGACCGGAACAGGGGTGGGAACGGGTACCTGTTCAATAAGCTTATGAGGCAGTTTGTAAGGGATGTCTGCGGCTCCTTCGACGGCAGTATTGTCCGGCATATCCGCTCCCGCCCAGGGGAGAAGCCGTTCCGTGAAAGAGCGGGTAACAGAAGGACCGGCAAGCCTGTTATGCCATCCGTTAATCTGCCCATCTTCACTAAGGGATGCCTTGAAGTCTGCAAGGGCAGCGGGACGATACATATCATGCTGGATATCGTTTTCCCGGGTCCAGATCAGTTTTACCGGACGTCCCCGCAAGGCCTTGGCGATGGTGACGGCCATAACAACATAATCGACTTCCACGCGTCGCCCAAATCCGCCGCCAAGATAGGTTGTATGGACCTTGACATTTTCAGCCGGTACATCCGCTGTTTTTTCGGCAAACCAGGCGGCGAGGGTTGGTGACTGATTGGGGACCCAGATCTCCACATCATTGTCGCCAACCAAAGCGGTACAGTTCATTGGTTCCATACAGGCATGAGCCAGAAAGGGAGCCTTGTATCGTGCTGAAAGAACGGTCGAGGCATTGTTGAGCTCTGCTTCTATATCTCCTTCCTCCGTATAACCCCTCGGATCGCCGGACTGAAGGGCGTCGGAGAAAAGCTCGAAGATACCGTCAGATGAAAGGTCTGCATGTTCTCCCTCATTAAAGGTAACCGGCAGGGCTTCTACAGCTTTCTTCGCTCGCCAGAAGCTATCCGCGATCACAGCAACACCAGTATCGAAACGCACGGTCTTGATGACGCCAGGCATGACGCGAACCGCTTTCTCGTCAACGGAAGCGACGGTCCCTCCAAAAACAGGGCAGAGCTTGACGGCGGCATAGGCCATATCCGGCAGTTCAACATCAACACCGAAGCCTGCTGTCCCGTTAACCTTTGCCGGAATATCCAGACGTTCTTGCGACTGTCCAATAAGTTTCCGTTCAGAAGCCGGTTTAAGAGGTCGTTCGGTCGGTAAAGCCTGGCGCGAGGCACGTTCGACCAGTTCACCATATGAAGCGGATTTATTGTCTCCCTTAAAGACAATCCGCCCCTCTTTAGCGCGGCAGTCAGAAGCCGGAACACCCCACATATCCGCCGCAGCCCGGATCAGCATTTCGCGGGCAGTTGCACCGGCCTGCTGCATAGGAGACCATGAATTACGGACACTGGTACTACCTCCGGTCGCCTGCACGCCGAGTAGCCCACCAAGCTTTTGCATGCCCCACGCGCCAATGGTTGCTTCGCCGCGATGATGCCCGTCTGAAAAGGGTAGAGTGTCCATCAGGGCGACAACATTGGCATATACCGGATCAACAGGGGCTGCTTCCACCCTGACCAAAGCGAGATCCACCTCCAGTTCCTCGGCCACCAGCATGGCAAGTGCTGTATAAATGCCCTGTCCCATTTCAGAATGGGGAATGGCAATGCTGACATCACCTTGCTTGCTGATTTTGACATATGCATTCAGGGCAAATTCCCCCTGATCCGTAGTCGCAGCAAAAGAAGCGTTAGTCGGCTTATCGTCTGCGAGACCATAGCCGACAGCTATACCGCCGCCGACAAGGGCACCGGCAATCAGGAAATTGCGGCGGGAAATCAGGTTTGCCATGATTACGCCTCCGCCTGCTGTTTTGCTGCCGCATGAATTGCTTTTCGGATACGCGGATAGCTGCCGCAGCGACAGACATTGGTGATGGTGTCATCAATATCCTGATCGGTTGGAGAAGGGTTTTCTTTTAAAAGGGCGCTAACCGCCATAATCATGCCGGACTGGCAGTAACCGCATTGGGGAACCTGTTCTGAAATCCAGGCCTGCTGGACAGGAGTAAGGCCGTTTTTCGATAGACCTTCAATCGTTGTAATATCACTGCCAACGGCATCCTTGACATCAAAAGAGCAGGATCGCACCGGCTCACCGTCAATATGGACAGTACAGGCACCACAAGCGGAGACGCCGCATCCAAATTTTGTACCCGGCAGTTTTAGAGTGTCCCTGATAACCCAGAGCAGAGGTGTATCATCCTCTACATCCACTTGTCGTGTTTCACCATTAATCGTAAGTGTTAGCATGATATTCCCGTTTAGCTCAGCTTAATGACCGCTGGTCATAATATGGGATTTCGTGCTAACTTTTGTCAAGGGCGCTTGGAAATGAACGATTGCCGCTTTCTTTTTGTCGCCTTTCAGTGAATAGTGCGCCTTCACTTCACAGGACAGTGTTATGAGTAAGATGACAGTTAAGCGGGCAACAAATCACCAACAGAAGGAAGCGAGGCGGGAAGCTATTCTGGCGGCAGCGCGTGATCTGTTTCTGGAAGCCGGCTTTTTTGATGTGAATATGGCCTCCATTGCGAAGCGATCCGGTCTCGCCAAGGGGACGGTTTATTTATATTTCCAAACGAAAGAAGAGATTTTTCTGACCCTGTCCACGGAAGAGTTTGAAAACTGGCTGGATATGTTCGATGAAGAGCTTGTAAAGGCCGGAGATAATCTTGAAATCAAAAGTTTTCTAGACGTTTTGAAAAGAGTTCTGCATCAAAGAGATGTTATGACGCGACTGATTTCCTTGCTGCACCTTGTTCTGGAGAAGAATATTTCCTTTGAGGAAGCTTTTGCTTTCAAGATGAATCTCAAGGAACGATCGGAAAAAACGAGTGAACTTGTTGAAAAGGCTTTACCGTTTCTGGATAAAGGGCAGGGGATTGAGGTTTTGACGACGCTCCATTGTCTGATGGTCGGTTTCGGACAGATGTCAGATCCGTCCCCGGTGTTATCCAAAGTCCTGGAGCATCCGGACCTCGCGGCTTTTCGCGTTGATCTTGAAGAGCGCCTGGTTGATAGCCTTTCTTTGTTCCTGATTGGATTGAAGTGCCGTTCTGAGGGTAAATGCTGATCTTCCGCAGAGAGGGGTGACGAAGGGGTGGGATCCTGGACTTGGAAAAGAAATAATTTTGTTTAATTCTTGAATTAGTTACTGAATATTAACCACTGATCCATAGCCTAATTCCATATTTCTATACGAGCTCAGTTCTGCAACAAACAATCCATGCGAACTGCTATAAAAGGGACCGGGAGGAAAGCGTGAGCGATTTCACTAGTGAGACGGATGGTATAACAGGAACTCAGTTCGAAGCGGAGACACTGGTAGCCTCCGGGACCGGCGATACCAAGACTCATCTTTCCGATATTATTTCCAAATCAGAAGGGGTCGACGCTCAGACGCGTTCCATGTCCCAGTATATTGAGCAGGTTCAGACAGCCACCAACCAGGTCAGCGATAATCGCAACCAGGCTAAGTTAAGCGCCGAGAACGCACAAGCCTCGGCAGCTAGAAGTCGTCAGGTCATTGACGAGACTGCTCAGAATATGGAAGAAATTGCGGCTGCCGTTGGACAGGCGACAGATAGCGTAAGCGCCCTCACGGAAGCCTCCAAGCAGATTGCCGGTATGGTTCAGTCTATTGAGGATATTGCTTCCCAAACGAATTTGCTGGCCTTGAACGCAACCATCGAAGCGGCACGTGCCGGCGAAGCCGGAAAGGGTTTTGCCGTCGTCGCCGGTGAGGTTAAGAGCCTCTCCACCCAAACAGCGAAAGCAACCGATGATATCCGTCAGCGTATCAATCGCCTGACCGAAGAGATTGCGGCGATTATTTCCTCAATGGATAATGGCACGTCGGCGGTTGAGAAGGGCCGGGAAACCATGCAGGCGACAGTGAATTCCATGGATGATCTTATTGATTCCATTGGAACAACCGCGCAATCCCTGAACAACAATAATACTTTGGCTGACCAGCAGAATTCTGCCATCTCATCAATGTTCGATACTTTGGGTAAGCTACAATCTGAAAATGATGGTGCTCGTTCAAGTGCTCAGGAAGCAATGCAGAAGTTGGCAGGTTGAAACAGGCAGCCCTGACGGCTGGATCATTAAGCGGGCTGGAAACAGTCCGCTTTTTTCATGGATTGTTTATGGTTTCCAGAAAGACGGGACCATATTTGCTTTTTTTGCTTTCGCCAATGCCGTGGATGTCACCCAGCGCATTGAGGGTCGACGGTTTTTGCTGCGCCATTTCCAGCAAGGTTTTGTCGTGGAAAATCACATAAGGAGGAATATTCTGTTCTTTGGCAAGAGACAGACGAAGGGCTTTAAGGCGGTTGAAGAGATCCGTTTCCTCCTGTGAAGAGAGGACGATTTCCTGCTTTTTGCTTTTTTCCTGTTTCGAACCGCGTTTGAATTTGCGGATCGGGAAGCGCTCCTCACCCTTCAGTAAAGGGCGGCATTTTTCATTGAGGGACAGGCTTCCATACCCTTCGGTATCAGCAGCGATGTAGTCCAGCGAGAGAAGTTGACGGATCAATGTTTGCCATTCACCACGACTGAGATCTTTTCCCTGGCCATACAGAGGGAGGGTATCATGGCGGGCATTTCTGACTTTGTCTGTATCACTGCCTCTCAAGACATCAATAATGTGGCCGCTGCCATATAGTTGGCCTGTTCGGTAGATGCAGGAAAGGGCCAGTTGAGCAGATTCTGTTCCATCCAGGATTTCCGGCGGATTTAAGCAGTTGTCGCAGTTTCCGCAATCTTCTTCCAGTGTCTCACCGAAATATTCCAGCAGGATTTTACGGCGGCATTTCAAGGCTTCACAATAGGTGAGCATGGAGGAGAATTTCTGATACTCAATTCGTTGCTGTTCCGGTGAATCTCCACCGCCCAGCAATTGCCGAACCCGAACAATATCCTGATGACCGAATGTCATCCAGGCGGTTGCCGGCAGGCCGTCTCGCCCGGCTCTGCCTGTCTCCTGATAATAGGCTTCCAAATTTTTAGGAAGGTCGAGATGGGCAACAAAGCGGACATCCGGCTTATCAATGCCCATGCCGAAAGCAATCGTCGCCACGACAATGATACCTTCGTCACGGATAAAACGTGATTGGTTGGCTGCACGGATGTCCGGCGGCAAGCCCGCATGATAGGGAAGGGCGTCAAACCCTTCTTTTACAAGCTTTTCAGCGGTTTCTTCGACTTTCTTGCGAGACATGCAATAGACGATCCCTGCATTCCCTTCCTGACCTGCACGGAGGAAAGAAACCAGTTGGGTAAAACCGTTTTTCTTATCCACCATATGATAGCTGATGTTGGGGCGGTCAAAGCCTGATTTGAAAATTTCTCCGTAATGTAGATTGAGCCGCTCAATAATGTCTTTACGGGTTTTATCATCTGCCGTTGCTGTGAGGGCAAGCCTTGGCACATTGGGGAAATGTTCATGAAGCACGGATAGTTTCAGATATTCCGGCCTGAAATCATGCCCCCACTGAGAAACACAGTGGGCTTCGTCAATAGCGAATAAAGCAATATTGGCAGAAGACAGCAGGTCCATAAAACCATTAGCAAATAGTCTTTCAGGAGCCACATAAAGTAGTTTAAGAGAACCGTCCAGAAGTGAGTCCCGGACACGACGCTGTTCATCCGGCGAATGGGACGAATTGAGCGCAGCGGCTGAGATTCCCAGCTGGTTGAGAGCTTCAACCTGGTTTTGCATCAGGGCAATAAGCGGGGAGATAACGACTGTAACGCCATCCAGGCACAAGGCAGGTACCTGATAACAAAGCGATTTTCCGCCACCGGTCGGCATCAGGACCAAGGCATCCCTTCGGGTCAGGATATGATCAATGACGGCCGATTGCTGGCCCCGGAATTCCGGGTAGCCGAAAACGGACTGCAATATCTGAAGAGGGTCGCGGGACATAGATCCTTTATAAAGGTGAGGCTGCGGAGTGCAATAGAGAGATTGCTGAAAGATCGTCTAAATGTCTTTCTTCAACTTCTCTTTAAGAGCGTGTATTTCCAGTACAGCGTCCGCAAGAAGATTGCGAAGCCGTCTATTTTCTTCATCAACCCGCTGCAGTCTCTTGACCTGAGCGTTTTCAGTCATCTGAGCCTTTTTTCGCCATCTGTAAACGCTTGCCTTGGAAACGCTGTAACGGGAGACGACTTCATCAATGGTCATGCCGCTGTCAAGGTCCTGAAGAATGACCTGTATTTCTTCGGGGCTGTGGTGTTTGCGTTCCATGGGCTTTAGTCAACCTCACATATTACTCTTTGTGTTGTCCGGCATTACCATCAAACAAAGCCTTGAGACTATTTCCCCAATTCGCTCACGACAGCTTGCAGGGCTGCCAGGTTATCGGTAACGGCGCTGTCTGTTATCAGTTCCTGAGAGGCACGCGCCGCTGCTGCAGGATCTGTTGTCAGTAATTGCCGTGACGCAGCCAGGGTGATGGCGTTGTGGATGGAATAGCTATGTTGCTGTTGTGCGATAATATTTTGAAGAGCCAGGCCGATACTGTGTGCCATCTGTTGGTATAGCATGCCAACTGCTTCAGCGGGGGCCTCCCCGACAACTGTCATGCTGGTCTGGGTGACCGCATCCGTAACCTGGCTGTTTACGTATGATTTTTCAGTCATTCCCACACTCCTGATTCAAAACAAAAGAAACTGGCATATTCTGCTATTCCGGTAGGTTATTCTGATGTCTATTCGGTCTTGGGTTTACTGGCCGAAGGTTTTTCGGGGGCCGGGGCCTGAATAATAATGGGTTGCAAAACAGTTTTCGGCTGCGCGTTCTGCATGATCAGCTGGATGTTCTGTGACAGGGCCGCGAGGCTCATGCTATTGACATTCTGCTGGTTTGAAACGGCATTCTGTAAAGCCGTTCCGGAAGATTGTGCAATCGTCTGGTACAAGGTTGCCAGAGAATGAGCCGGAGCCATTCCGGTTGCCATCACATTAGACTGCGTGATGGCATCGGTAATTTGTCTATTAACCGATTTGACGTCTGTATTGCTCATTTTTGATACCATTTTCTGTCCACCAAATGTTTAAAGAAGTCCTGAATCTCACTGGTAAGACGGTAAACCGGAGAGAGTCGTGAGATTCAGGACCCGGCGGGTC
>DIYE01000191.1 GCA_002428885.1 Alphaproteobacteria bacterium UBA6062 | reverse complement strand
TTGTCGGCATGGGCCGGATCGGCCAGGCCGTCGCACGCCGCGCTAAGGCTTTCGGCCTGTCCATTCATTACCATAACCGCAACAAGCTGCCCGACTATATCGAAGAAGAGCTGGAAGCGACTTACTGGGAAAGCCTGGACCAGATGCTGGCCCGGATGGATATCGTCTCCATCAACTGCCCGCACACACCCGGCACCTTCCACCTGCTAAATTCACGACGCCTTAAACTGCTTCAAAAGCACGCTTATATTGTTAATACATCCCGCGGCGAAGTGGTCGATGAAAACGCCCTGACCCGCATGCTGAAAAACGGTGATATTGCGGGCGCAGGCCTGGATGTGTTTGAACATGAACCGGCCGTCAATCCAAAGCTTCTGGAACTTGATAATGTGGTCCTGCTCCCTCATATGGGGTCGGCCACCATTGAAGGCCGGATTGATATGGGCGAGAAAGTCCTGATAAATATCAAAACCTTTGTAGATGGCCATACACCGCCGGACCGTGTTCTGGCAGCCATGCTTTAAGGGAAAAAGGGCTCGCTTTTGCGGGCCTTTTTATTCAGGGTTATGGAGTCGGAATTTCAGAAAGGCCTCGCCGCCCACCGTGACCGGCTCTTCGGGGATAAAACCAAGTCTTCGAACCGCTTTGGAATTCGGCCGGTCCGGCGGTAGCAAAATGGTTATAGAAGGTAACTTCATCACACCGAACGCTTCTTCTTTAACCTGCTTGAAAATTTTAAGCCCCCATCCCCAGAAGTCCGGATGTAGGACAAGGGCGAAATCGGCTTCTCCCTGTTCCGGCTGTAATCCGCCCCAGCCGGCAAACTTTCCATTGACCAAAAACCCGTGAGGACCATATCCATATGCATCCCACAGCTTCTTTTTAGCGTCCAGAAAGGCCTGACACTGCTCTGCCGAGAATATCCCGTCCAGTAACGGCAGATGCCGAACGACCGCTTCATTATTCATTAAATCGATCAGCTCTTCCTCCCTGACATCACAAAGAGGAATAAATTCGATTTCTTTCATCCAACAATCCGTTTAAAAGAGCAGGCTTCCATTGATAGTATGATAGCCCCATGATCCAGGTAACCCCCCATATATGTCTGCATGAAGACGAAATCGAGGAGAGTTTTATCCGCGCCTCGGGTCCCGGCGGGCAGAATGTCAATAAGGTGGAAACAGCGGTGCAGCTTCGCTTTAATGCCAAGGAAAGCCCCAACCTTCCGCCTGCCGTCTATCTGCGGCTGGTCAAGATCGCCGGACAGAAAATGACCAAGGAAGGGGTGCTGATTCTGACAGCCAGTGAATTCAGAAGCCAGGACCGGAATCGCAAAGCGGCGATTGAACGGCTCTGTACGCTTATTCGTCAAGCGACTGTTGTTCCCAAAAAACGACGCCCCACCAAACCTACCTACGCCTCCAAATTGAAACGGCTTGAGAAAAAGCAACAGCGAAGCCAGGTCAAAAAAGGGCGCGGTCGGGTCAGGTTCGATTAACGTCTTAACGGATGTCCATGCTTTTAAGACGGTCATCCTCGATAAGAGCCGAGATTTTGGGGCGAGCAAGCATTCTGTCGCGATAAGACTGGAGATTTTTGTAGCTTGATGACTTGAGTTGCGCGCGATCCGCCAGAACAAAGAACCATGTGAGATACGCATCGGCGGCAGAGAAAGTATCGCCAACCAGAAAGGACCGCCCCGCAAGATGTGCATCCAACACCTCAAAACGTTTTGGTGCAAGATCGCGAATACGTTTCTTCACCTCGTCCGTTGCTTCATCATAAAAGACTATTCGAAAGATCTGTTTATGGAGTTCCGTTGCGCAGAAGGAAATCCAGCGGATCATCTGGAAATAACCATCCTCCTCCGGCATGCGCCGAAACCCTTCATCAGGCGATTGGGATTGCAACCATAGAAGACAGGTAGACGTTTCCGTCAATACTTGACCGTCTTTAAGCCTTAAAACTGAAACCTGCCCGAGAGGATTGACATCGTATAAAGAACCACCCGTCTCAAATTCCTTAGTTTGAAGATTCAAAAAACGGATCTTCAACGGGACAGATCCCTCCGCCGCGGCGAATCTCACAGCGAGAGAACAAGCAAGAGGGGCATGCATAAGGGTTGCAGTCATAGCTATCTCCAAACCTGACAAAAGCTAGAAAGAGATTTCAACGCCCCAAAAATCCCTATGTCGGTAAATTCTCCACACGCCAGTGGAGAGGGAAACCCGGGTCAAAAACAGTAATGGTTTCTCCATCAACCGGGATGGTCTCAGGATAGATAACCGGCTCAGACTGTCTGACCAGACGGGTTTTCTGCGGATTGAGGTCGAGACCGTAAAAGGCTGCCCCATTCAGAGAAGCAAAAACCTCCAGTTTATCCAGCGCCTGCTCCTCCTCAAACACATGAGCGATGCAGCTCAGGGTATTCAAAGAGGAGTAAATGCCTGCGCAGCCACAGGACGATTCCTTGCTGTCCGTCGTATGAGGTGCAGAATCTGTTCCGAGGAAAAAGCGCTTATCGCCTGAGATCGCCGCGGCCCGGAGGGCCAGCCGATGCTCTTCACGCTTGGCAACCGGCAGGCAGTAATAATGAGGCCGGATACCACCCACCAGAAGATGATTTCGATTGATGATCAAATGGTGGGTAGTGATCGTCGCCGCCACATTTTTGGGGCATGATTTGACGAAATCGACACCGTCTTTCGTGGTGATATGTTCCAGGACAATTTTAAGATCCGGGATTTTTTGCTGCAGAGGCGCCAGGATGGTTTCAATAAAGACCTTCTCTCGATCAAAGATATCAATCTCCGGCGTGGTGACTTCTCCGTGAATCAGAAGTGGCAGGCCGACCTCCGCCATTTTTTCCAGCACCGGGATGACTTTATTCACGTCACGAACACCGGAATCCGAATTA
>DIYE01000190.1:8941-19224 GCA_002428885.1 Alphaproteobacteria bacterium UBA6062 | reverse complement strand
CTCCGCGCTGCAGGTTAGCCAGAGGAACTTCCCCCGCTTCTAATACAATCTCGAAAAAGGCCTTAATCGCCTGCTGCGGCGTATCGATCGGCCGACGCGCGATGGTCCTGAATGTTGTCTTTTCCATTAAATCGATACTTCCCCAATACCCGCATAAGGTGAAGTTAAGTATCAACGACTGAAAAATCCATTAAAAATCAGGACTCGTCCCCGATAATGACGCGTTCAGCAATCGCTGTGAGATCCGAAACATCCGGCGCCGGCGTATTCAGGAAAGAAACCTGCTGGGAAAGCCCTGTGATAAACAGAGTTGCATGGCCATCAGCCTCTCCCATCTCCCAGCCCTCTCCTTGCTCCCGATCCTCGGTCACCACACCTACCGCGTCGAAGAGAGCGTCCAGATCCAGGAAATCTGATGAGACATCAAAATCCAGGATATCGGTCACACTGCCTGCATCGGCTGTAAGGCGGAAGGTATCAGCCCCTTCTCCACCTTCAAGGGTATCATTGCCGCCGCCACCGACAATCAGGTCAGCCTGCTCTGTTCCTGTCAGGTTTTCAGAACTTGGCGTACCGGAAACCGTATTTGTTGTCCCAACCGTTTCCGATGTAAGCACCTCAGGCTGCGTTTCTTCAACAAAGGTAAAAGTCAATGTTGCCTGGCTGACATCGCCATCGCCATCCGTTAGCCTGTAGTCGAGCTGTATTTCCTCTCCAACACCAGAACCTGCAGGTGTTTCGAGTGTATAGCCACCATTCTTATCAATCCTGAAATGGCTACCGTCGGCGAGAAGGAGATCCAGATCCGTACCATCCTGGGGAATATCAAAAACAACAGAATAGATACTGTTAACCGGACCTGAAACACTCCCGCCCTGCCCGACATAACCATCCAGTTCGGAAGCATTCTCTACGGTCAGGATAATCTGTGTTGCCGTCGCACCGTCCGCTCCCAGTTCATCGCCGCTGATACTGTCGCGGACAACACTCCCGGTACTCACTGTCGGGATAGTGCTGACAAGGAAAGCTTCCAAATCAGACGCTTTTAGCACATTGACAGCCACATCCCCTTCATTTTCCACAAGGTTCAGGGCATCTATATCAATATTATTGCCGATACCGACGGAGACAACTTCGATATCATTTTGATCAACGAATTCCTGCCAGGCATTCCCGTTTTCATCTACTGGTACGCCATTGCTCTGCGGGAAAGGCTGGCCGTCAGAGACAAAATACGTAATGGTTTTAAAATTCTGGTTAGCAGGGTCAGCCAGTTGATCGTTCAGAATACCCCGTGCACCATTCTCGTCATCGGCCAAGGCATCCGCATAGTTTGTTTGGCCGCCGGCAACCAGGTTCTGCGGGTTTTCAATAAAATCAATCGCGTTCTGGACAGAAGATCCGGAGAAGACGAATTCGGCATTGCTGTCGAAATCGATGATTGAGATTTTAAGCTCTGAAGATTGTGCACCATATTCCGAAATCAACCGAACAACCGCTTCCTTCAGAATAGCAATCCTTGACGTTACGCTTCCGTCATCCTGTCTTTCACCAGCATTCATTGACCCGGAACTATCCAGGACAAAAAGCAGATTATAGGATGGAAGAGGCGGTATCGGGACATCCACATTATCATCCGTCGCTTGCGGCACATCATCATCAACATTGACTGTCAATGTACCTTGTGTGGAGGACCCATTCACATCAACAGCGCCATAACCGAAGGACAGCGAGAGACTATCTACGGGACTACCTTCTTGAAGATGATCAAGCGGTTTCAGTAAAGTGACATTATACTGGCCATTCAGAGACAAACTCACCGTGAAAATCTGTTCTTCACCTGCCCAACCGGCTATCTCTGACGTTCCAAGCCCGGTCAGTGTTACCGGAACACCACCAGACGTCAGACCCAATGCATCAAAAGACGGCTGCCCGTCATCAAACACGGCTGACTGTAAAGCGCCGCTTCCTCCTTCCAATCCAAGTGAAACCTCTGTCGCTGTCGCGGGTATTCCACTTTCAGCAACATCTGCCTCATCAGCGTCCCCGGCGATAACAGCTGTTTCGTCATCCTCAACGGTGACGGCAACCTGTCCGTTGCTGTCATCCGCAATCATATTCTCGGAGCCGCCGACAATTCGGACTGAGAAGTCAGAAAACGGGTCCACAAGATCATTATCAAGGATTGGAATGCGGATTTCGATCTCGGATCCTGCGAGCAATCCTGTCTCTCCGCCGTTGAAAAAGGCGCTTCTGACCTCACCGGGAGAGAAATCTGTACGGCCGACCCCTGCGCCTTCGACCGTGTAATCCACCCTTACTTCGACGCCAGGTCCCAGGGCCTTATCCAGTATCAGGCGAAAAACTGCATCCCCGTCTCCTTCGGTTACCACGGTGGAGCTTCCGTCTGCCTCACTGAAAGCAGAAACATCTGCAAGGGCTGCAAATGAAGAGAAAGAGGTATCCTGAGATGTAACAGGTTGTATGGAAACAACGCCAATATCATCATCAACAATAACAACAAGGGCCGATGAAGCCGCCGGGTTGATGACGGCATTCTCGGCTCCCGTAAGCCGAATAATCAGCGTTTCGGTATCTTCAATAATATCGTCATCGAGTAATGTCAGGGAAAAACCGCTTCCGGTTTCACCCGGCAACACAGTGATCGTCCCGCCGCCCTCATCCATATAATCCGGATCCCCACCATCAGAGCCATCTGAAGCCGTTACCGGAATAATCTCATAGAAGACTGAAACAGGCACATCGGTTGGTGAATCCAAAACCACTTCAATTGTGAACCCGTTTACAAGACTTGTTTCAGGATCAACGGTTGGAATGACCTGGACTGCTGCAACGGGTTCTTCTCCTCCAATTTCCTCATTCAGGAAACCGTTTCCGTCAAATTCCAGTTCCGTCTCGTTCAGCAATTCTGACAGCCCGAGGATACCCGATATGCCAAGCCCGCCATCTTCTCCGGTTCCGGAAAATTCGGCAAAATCAGCCCCGCCACCGCCGCTATTTTGCCCTCTCGGACCGGCCTCAGGATTGATCTTGCTGGGATCAAAATCATCCTCTTCCTCATCCTTAAACCAATCGGGGTTGATAAGATTGAGAACACCGCCATAGAGGTCCAGTAACTGCCCTTCCGTCAAAACCTGGGGCGGGCTGGGTGCTATGAAATTACTGCTGACCAGAACCGTCTGATTAGGCAGGGTCAGGAGCTGTTCACCACCCTCATTACTAACAAGAATGGAGCCTGTGAAAAGAGTAAAAGCAGACTGCTCTCCCTGTTGGAGAATTTTACCAGACCAGCTGGTACCGCGAATACCGATTGTACCGACAGGCGTCTTAATGTTTACGCTCTCCGGATCATCCTTGGCTATTTTACCGCTAACCAAAGAAAAAGCGCCCTGAAGAAGGGAAATTCCCATGCCGTTTGAGCTACTGCCATTGGGATTGTAAATCAGCTCATCCAGAATGGCTCGACCGTCGGGGCCCATGGTGAAATTCGTGTCATCCACAAAGGTGATGGTAAAGCTGCCGTCACTTGATGTTTCAAGGACATCTCCCTGAAAAACGGCAAAACCTTCCACGAGTTCATCCCGTGTACCGTCCGCATGACGAACCGTTACTGTGCCAGCCAGTGACGTTATTTCCCCGATCGCCTCATTCGCATCGGAAGCGGTATTTCCTGCTTGTGCAACAGGGCCGGGTCCTGCAAGCCTTGCAACCGTTTCAGCAACCAGCTTAGCCCCGCCCTCCGTTAGAAGATCCGGCGCCGGGAAAGACTGAAAGTAGTCTTTGACGACTATATAGTCACCCGTGTCTTCACGAAGAACCAGATCAGTTCCTTCACGTTCAAACTCAGCCATTAGCGGCTTGATTTCTCCGCCGAGCTGTATCGCGTTTTCGCTCGTAACTTTATATTCTGATAGTTGAGTGCCCTCACTCTGTTCCGGGCTCCCCCTCAATGCATCTAATAGAGACATTTTTTCAACCATTCCATTGGGCCCGATCACGTCGAGCCGATCCCTACACCCACTATGCTGTGACACAGCATGCTTGTCGCATGATCGGTTTCAATAAGGCTATTTCCCCAAAAACAACCTAAAGAACTTGTCTATATCTTGCAGTTCCCAAATGGGAATATTGTAGATTTCTTCTCGAACTCTTTATTATAGCGGGCCAGCAACCCCTATACCGCCGGTTTATCCGCGAGAGTAAAAAATCCTACATGCCGCAACAGCAAGCATTCAATATACTCGATAAGTAAAGAAATCCCTCATTAATAACGCGAATTATGGTCTATTAGTCTATAGTGATCACCTTTTTCCTAAAAATGTCGGCTGTCAGGTCATTTTTTGGACCTTTTCTGCCGAACAGAAAAAGAGAAACGAGCCGGAATGAACAGCAGAATGCAACGATTCTTGAAACCTCTGGTTTTATTTTTCCTGTCACGGACCGGTCGCCTTTACGCTCTGGTGCTCTTGATGACGGCTCTGTATTTCCAGATTGCAGACCCGTCCTTTCTCGCCAATTTCAGAAACCGGGTCTTCGACTACTATCAGCAATGGTCCCCAAGGCCGGTGCCCGACCAGCGCCCTGTAGTCATCGCGGACATTGATGAAAAAAGCCTGTTAGAACTGGGGCAATGGCCCTGGCCCCGGAACTATCTGGCCGCCCTTGTCCAAAACGCGACACGTATGGGAGCAATTGTTATCGGCTTCGATATGGTATTTGCGGAACAGGATAGGCTATCTCCTCATAAAATGGCGGAGAGTGTCTCGTCTCTCTCAAAACAGACGAGTGAAGAACTAGCGACGCTACCGTCGTTCGACAGCATCTTTTCCCGCCAGATCAGCAGAAGTCGGGTCGTTCTCGGCATTGCCGTAAATCCATCTAGGGAAGATGTTAATAACCAGGGGCTCGACAAAATTGCTACCGTCGGCGCCATTGGAAGTGACCCCAAACCTTTTTTAATCCGTTTCCAAGGCCTGATTGGCAATATTCAGGAACTGGACAAGACTGCTTCAGGACGGGGGATGATCAGTCTTGACCAGGATTTTGACGGCATTGTCCGTCGGGTGCCCCTTGCCACCCTGGTGGATGACCAGCTCGTTCCGACTTTAACGCTTGATATGTTGAGGGTAGCAACAGGCCGAAACGTTATCACGCAGGCCAATGAAGAAGGCCTTATCGGCTTTAAAATTGCGGGAACCCTGGTTCCCACAGATAAAAACGGCAGGGTATGGATACAATATTCTCCCTATGACCGGGATCAGTATATTTCCGCGTCGGATATTGTTCTTGGAAAAGCCGATCCCGCGAAAATCCGGGGGAAGCTCATTCTTGTCGGGACATCGGCCACCGGCCTCAAGGATTTGCGATCCTCTCCCCTGCAGGCGTCTCTGCCCGGTGTTGAAATGCATATGCAGCTTCTTGAGAATATTCTCACTCAAAGCTACCTGTTCCGACCGGAATATCTGGCGCTTTTTGAGTGGGCGGGTACGCTTTTTACCGGAATAACTCTGATTATCCTGGTGCCGGTTGTCGGTGCCAGGGCGACCATGGGATTATTCCTGGTTATCGGCGGTATTGCTGTCTCTTCTTCCCTGTATCTTTTCGCGGAGTTTTCATTCCTGATCGATGTCTCTTATACTCTGTTTATTTCACTGCTGATATACGTCACTCTTGTTTATTCCAGCTATATGAGCACCGAAAAAGAGCGCACTCGGATCCGAACGGCTTTTTCTCATTATCTGTCGCCCGATCTCGTCTCCCGCCTGTCCGCCTCTCCCGAAAATCTGGTTTTGGGCGGAGAGGAGAAGGAAATGACATTCCTGTTTTGCGACGTGCGCGATTTTACGGGCATATCGGAAGGTTTCAGAGATGACCCTCAGGGACTTACCCATCTTATTAATCGCTTCCTGACACCTATGACGGATGAAATCCTCGCGAATAAAGGGACAATCGACAAGTATATGGGAGATTCCATCATGGCCTTCTGGAATGCTCCCTTAAACACGCCGGAACACCGCAAAGAGGCTGCGCATGCCGCGCTTGGCATGTTGGACAGGCTGGAACATCTGAACAGCGAACTGAAAGAGGAAGCCGATGCAGCCGGACAGGCTTTTCGCCCTTTGAGAATAGGAATTGGCCTCAATACTGGCCAGTGTATTGTGGGGAATCTAGGGTCAGAGCAACGCTTTGACTATTCTGTCCTGGGCGATCCCGTCAATCTCGCATCCCGGCTGGAAGGTCAGACAAAAGACTATGGCTTTCCGATTATTATCGGTGAAGATACAGCCAAAGAACTGGATAATTTTGCCCTGCTGGAACTTGATCTCATTGCTGTAAAAGGTCGCCAGGCCGCCAGCCGGATCTATGCTCTTATCGGCGGGTCGGACGTCCAGGCAGAGGATGGCTTTCAATCTCTGCAACAGCAAAACCGATCTTTTCTGGAAGCCTACAGAGCCCAGCAATGGGATAAGGCTGCATCCTTGCTGATCCGTATTGAAGAACACTTTCCTGACCTCAGCCATTATTGCTCTTCTTTTCATTTCCGCATTGATCAGTACAGAAAGACGCCACCACCCAAAGACTGGGACGGTGTTTTTACAGCTACCCGAAAATAGCGTGATGACTCTCACTATACCCGCATGCGGTTAGCTCGTAGAATACGAGCGAGTTCATAAGGAGAAAGAAAAACAAATGAACAGGGAACAGGCTATTTCAGCGATCAAAGAGCATTTTGACTCAGGTGATTTCTTTGACATCCTTGCAGAGCGCATCACCATTCCGTCAACCAGTCAGGAACCGGATAAGCGGCCGGCTCTTTATCAGTACCTTCAGGATAATATCGGCCCCTATCTTGAAAACATGGGTTATTCGGTCACCCTTCATGAAAATCCGGACCCGGCGGGCGGACCCTTTTTGATCGGGGAGCGGCACGAAGGTGACACTCTTCCGACTGTCCTGACATATGGTCACGGGGATACGGTCAGAGGCCTTGAAGGAGAATGGCAGGATAACCGCTCTCCGTGGAAAATGGAAAAGGCGGGAGAACGCTGGTATGGCCGCGGTACGGCGGATAACAAAGGACAGCATTCCATCAATATTGCGGCCTTGGCAAAGGTTCTGGAAACGCGAGGAAGATTGGGTTTCAACTCCAGAATCCTCATCGAAATGTCAGAAGAATCCGGCTCAGCAGGCCTCCGGGAATTTTGCCGTGCGCAAAAATCAGCACTTTCAGCCGATGTCCTAATCGGCTCTGATGGCCCCAGACTTAGCCCTTCGGTTCCGACCCTATTTATGGGAACAAGAGGTGCCATCAACTTTGAACTCAGCATTAATCTTCGTGAAGGCGGTCATCATTCCGGCAACTGGGGTGGTTTGTTATCTAACGCCGGCATAAGATTGGCCGCCGCGATCTCAACCATTGTCGACAAGAAAGGCAAGATCCTCGTTGATGCCTTGAAGCCGGTAGAGATCCCGCCTTCAGTTCGGGAAGTGCTGCAGTCCTGTGTAGTGGATGGCGGGGAAAATGCACCTGAAATAGACCCGGACTGGGGAGAGCCGGGCCTCTCACCGACCGAGCAGCTATTCGGCTGGAACACTTTCGAAGTCCTGGCCATGCAGGCCGGAAACCCACAGAAAGTAGTCAATGCGGTTCCTCCGCGAGCAACGGCCTGGTGCCAGATCAGATTTACGGTGGACAGAGATCCGGATACATTTCTGCCGGCCATTCGAGAACATCTTGACATGCATGGCTTTGATGATGTGGCGGTTGGTCAAGAAAAAGGTGGATTTATGATGCAGGCAACACGTCTGCTACCAGACCACCCCTGGGTTAAATGGGCCTCCGCTTCCGTTGAAAAAACCATGGGTTCGACCCCTATGATTGTTCCAAACCTGGGCGGCTCCCTGCCAAATGATGTCTTTATGGAGACCCTGGACATGCCAACCATCTGGGTTCCTCACTCCTACTCCGCCTGCTCCCAGCATGCACCGAATGAACATGTCCTGGAACCCATCATACGCGAAGGCCTGCAGATTATGACCGGCCTGTTCTGGGATCTGGGGAGTGGCGATACACCTAAAGCGCTTTGCCTTTAGATAAGGCGAGAAGAAAGTGGACGCCGCTGGGAGAACATCAGCAGAGCGGCGCCCACCTCTTCTGGACCGGATAACTGGAAACCCCTACCCCTAAAGGATTCACGCTCCGGTCCGAAACGAAAGCCAGTTGCGCTTCGTTTTATCTGTTTCGCCAAATCACTATGACGACAAGCCGTTTAAACACCGTGATTTTTGACGAATTCTGGCGTTAAATTATTGTTAAAAAAGATATTTCTCACCTTCAGAACCACCATCAAGGTAAAAATCCTGCAATAATTCAGCCTGCCGGCGCATCTTCGGATAAGCTGCCGGATAAGCTTGTCGGTCTTCAATCATCCGTTCAATACGCACGCGCCTGAAAGTTCTTGGCGATGCGATGCCTTCCAACCTCGCAACATCCACAATCAGCTCCTCCAAAAGGCTATGATTATTCGGGTACAGACTGAACCCAAGCGGGTTAAAAGCGAAGACAGGTCCCCTGAAAGAAGCCGCCTCAAAGGACACCATGATATCCCCGACATATGTCTGGGCATAACCCGGCTCCCCCGCTTCGATGCGTGCGCGGATCTCATCATGATATTCCTGTATTCCGAAAGGATCGAAAGGCAACTCTGTCTCCTGCTTGTTCTAACCAAACCCAAAATCTAATCGTCAATCCGCCGGCGATAGGGATTATCGTTACCCCGGATCAGCCTGTGGTGCCCCAGTCTTTCATGATCTTTCGGCGGATAATGCGCTGGTTCTGTCCCGGTATCCGCCGGGCTCTGCGCCGCGATTTCCTCCACACGGTGCCGTGTATATTGAGGTGCGGCCACACTTGTTCCGTTAAGTGCTGTCACGGAGCCGGTGGCGGTACCAGATGCCAGGACGCCTCCGTGAGCAGCACTTTCTTCACAGACAGCCGCCAAGTCAGGTCCCTGCCGGTCCGCCGCAGTGGGGCCGGAGGACGAATAAACTGCAGGCGCGCCATCCGACCGGCGATACCCTGCAATCACTTTCGGCTCCTGGCCAGTTGTATAGGCACTCAATGTCCGGCGGCGCGTAACCGCTCCTGCATCCAGTTGCCCATCATTAATCAGTCGTCCGGACGTTTCATCAAAACGCACATAATCCGGATCTTCAAAATAGGATTGACGTCCCTTGGAACGGACATAGGCTACAGGGTCATCCCGCTGAACCCGAAGCGATATGTCCTCACCCACCGGAACATCGATATTCTCAAGATGAATCTTCCAGACCCCGTGAGGGCAGACCGCCGGTTTACTATCGTCATCGGACTCTGTCGGCCTGATCGCAATAATAATCCGCTCTCTTTGTTCTGCATTTTCCCGCGCCACCGTCTGATGGTACAGCCTTGCCAGCACATGGCCCTGGCAAACCCAATCCAGACTTTTATCCAGCTTACTGAACGTTTTCTGCACGGGTCCGCAGCGCGGAGGCGTAACTGCAACTTTCAGATGTTGAGACGCAGAAGTGTAGGACGGCAACCAGATCTGGACAAAGCTTGACGTCTTGTCATCCGGCTTGACCCGCCAGGCGAAGTCTTTGCTGTTCTCACTTTCAGAAAACCGGTGACCGGCGACCGCGCGGGCCTGGAAGCTGTTACCGGCCGCCAGGACAACATCACATTCCGGTTCGCCGTCCAAAGCCCGATAATCCTGAATGAAACTCAGGATCTGTCGCTCGACATCCCCCTCACCATCCTGCGGACCGGCAATAACGCCGAAACTAAAATTAACAACCATTGGAAGATAGCGATCCGGTGAGTTGGAACCGGCGACGGCCCGGGACAAAGCCTGCGCTTTCTCAGAGATCCATTCCAGAGCTGCCTTCAGAGTCACCGCCATCCTGGCATCAGAACGATCAGCCACCACTGTAGAAGGTAACTGCACAGCGATGATCGGGCGCGAGGCCAGTTTTTCTCGAGCATCCGGTTCCCGGTAATCTTCCCCGGCTGCCAGATCCAGGATATGGGTCCCATGCGTTCCTCGATAGAGAAGCGGCTGCCGCTGATCTTTTACCGTTCCCACCATACCGGCGGCCCGATAAAAATCCTCGTCATCCTCTCCTGCATCAACCATCAACGCATTTAAGTCCGCCTGACTGAAGGCTCGCCCTGGGACAGCCGGTTCATTAGCCGCCGGGATCTGGTTCATATCCAGAAACCA
>DIYE01000190.1:0-8863 GCA_002428885.1 Alphaproteobacteria bacterium UBA6062 | reverse complement strand
AGTCATTCTGAAGCGATGATTGGCGACCCCGATGCCGTCATCAATGATCACTGTAATAACCGAATGCTCATCAAAATCACTTTGGCCGGGCACGGGCATCTCTGCCGGATCAGTCAAGCCGAAGTCCGCAATATTCATGGGACGAGAAGCCGGTATAACATCCAGAAGCGAGCTTCCGCTCTGATCGTTGATTAAAGCAGTCAAATCACCGGCAGAGCCTTCATCTGCCTGTATTTCCAGTTCAATCTCCGGTCCAGCCAGTAACTGGTTATTTTGATCCAGATTGGCCTTCAGGAATTGGAAAAGCTTGACGAAGGTTGTCTGCAAAAGCATGACATGATGCGTGGTGGCAAAACCCTGCCAACCTGTCTTCAACATCTGATCTTCCGCAAAGGAAGCCACAGCGACATTTCCCGGCACATACAAATCTGACAAAACGTCGAATAGAGCCGCAGCGCCTCCCGTCTGCAATCGCAGAGAATAGATCAGGGGACTGTTTTCCCCCTCGACATTAACAAGCCAATCTGTTTCCGGGCGGACGCTGATCGGACTAAGATCATTCAGGTGCCATTCATTTGTCATCGTCATAGCCTCTTTATTGCAGGTCCGGTTTCTACTGCCACTCCGATTTGGCTTTCGCCCAGAGCCATTTTATCGGTTTGAGATCAGAGGCTGTTTCCTCGATAGCAAATGAGTTTCTTGGTGCCATGAAACTGCCGGTGTTGGCGTTTGTGCTACCGCTTTCAACCGTTTCCAGAATGTCTTTCCAGGGGAAATCCCTGTCCCCATAGGCTTCGCCATCAAATTTCCATCCCGTAAAGGATGTATCCGCCCCTTCCGCAAGGGCGATGAGATAACGGGCCACACAAAGCCCGGCCACCTGCCCCGAAGCACTGTCCGCCGGGAAATGAACACCGGCAACCACGCGATTGGTCGCAATCCTTGCGGCCTGTCTCATCAACTGCTGTTGCCAGACACGATTGTTGGCCCCGTAGGTTTGGGTTTCCTTGTCTTTAACAAGAACTGACAGGATATAAGCAACCAGGAAAGACTCCGTTGCATGCCCGCTTGGAAAAGTTCCATGTCCCGGTGTCTGGATCATCGGATTAATCTGCGGGCTAAACTCGGCCGGCCTTGGACAGGCCAAAGCATGCTTGATGCGCATTTCCGTCGGGATTAGGGCCCGCAGGAAAGCTGAAAGAGCCTCCAAAGTATATTTGGTCCGCTCATGATGCAGAAAACCGATCCCAGCGAAGTAGGTTACGACCCCTCCAACCTGGGAAATAATCTCCGACGCCCTATCTGAACGGAGATCCGAATAGGAAACCACATGCTGTAACTGCTTTTCCAGCAGCGTGTCGGCACTCGGCCGGATAATCTTGACGATCTGCCCGTTTCCGGAACCACCACCAATCCGGGATAAGATCTTAACCCCCTCACTATTACCGTTTCCCGCCCGGAAACGCATACTTGAACCAAGGTCAAAATCCACAATGTGGGAACGAACCCTTGCTGACCAGTTTTCCATGGCGGAATCATCATCCACAGGTCCCTGCCCCGGATGCTGGAGCGGGTCTTTCCAAGGCCCAACAATACCGTCACGGCTTCGGATAAGAGCACCGGATGTGTAGGCACTTATCCCCCGACCTTCTCCATTCTCTCCGTTTTCGCCATTCTCACCATTTTCGCCATTTTCCCCGTTCTCACCATTTTCGCCGTTCAACGCAGCGAGATATCCTGCAATTGTCATTTTCGTTCTCCTTCATACCGGCTGATCTGGAGCCCCTACACCAATTTCCAGCCGTATTATGTGCTGTTCCCGGCATTTAATTGATCGGCTTCCGCACTAGAATTCAAGCACCTCACGCGAGTATTTGTCGCAATTCACGCTTTTTTCACGCCAATTGCAGTCGGCTAGTGCCCGATTTCGTTTCTTCATCGTTTACATTTCTATTCCCTTTCCAAACCGCATACGCTTGCTAATTTGGCTAAAGCTGATACACTTTTGAAACAAAGATGTTACGGTTGGGGAGGGAGAACACGTGCATCAATCCGATGACATGCCGGTTGAAATATCGGCGGTCGGACCTTTTAAAGTCCGGTCTTCTGATGGAGCCGACCTCACACCCAGGGGCCGGAAGGCTTCCTGTATTCTTGCACTGCTCATTTTATCCCCTAATTTCCGTCGATCTCGAGCCGCTTTGCAGGACAAACTATGGAGCGACCGGGCACCGGAACAGGGGGCGTCAAGCCTCAGGCAGGCTCTCAGTGATATCCGCAGGTCACTAGGACACTACAGAGATCTGCTGCAGGCGGATCTGCGAACCGTTTCTCTGGATCCGGAAAAGATCTCAGTTGATCTCGATTCTCTTGATTTGTCTGCTTATTCCGATCAGGCGGCCTCGGATCTACCTGTCCTGTTTGAGGGCCTGGATATCAAAGATCCTGAATTTGAGAACTGGCTCCGGGATCAGCGACACAATTTTGAACAACAGATTCTGGATCTGCGGGACGATGAGCCAGATGAGGTTGTTGTCGGGACGCTTCCCCAACCCTCTGTCGGATCTGCCCGAGCCCCGGAGAATGAACGTCCCTGGATCAGATTGCTTCCTCAGCTTGTCAGCACAGGTGACAGCGGCGCCTTCATTTCCCGCATGGTCGGGGAGACAATGGTTCGCGGCATTGCAGAATGTGGTGCCATCGAAATTTCGGAACAGGAACGGGATGCACCAGGCCTTGAACTGCGTGTCGAAGCAATGCCGATGCCCCAGGCCACCTGCGTCCATGTAACGCTATTTGAAGCCCACTCCAAGGCACAACTATGGTCAGGCACACAGAATATCCCCCTTGATGGCGGTTTTATTCTCGAATCTCCCAATCTGCAGATCCTCATCAATCAGACCATCAATATTGCACAAATGCAGTTACACGATGTGTTGATCAATCATCCCGGCTCCTATTCCGGCACGGCGGCGTTGGCGGCTTTCCAGAAGATGTATCTGTTTAATCATCAGGAACTGCTGGATGCGGACAAACTTCTGGAACAGGCCTACGAGCGTGACCCGAAAGGGATATTCCTGGCATGGCGGGGTTATGCGAAAACATTCGATATGGGCGACCATCGCAAATCCGATGCTCTGGCTCAAAAACAGGAAGCCGAATCCCTGATCCGTAAAGCCATGGAGATCGAGCCTCAAAATTCAACGGTTCTGGCCCTGGCATCTTATGTCTATAGCTTCATGATGCACGAATATGAGGTTGGTCATGAACTGGCTGAACGCAGTCTTCGTTATAACCCCATGAATGTTCTGGGGTTGGCTTTTCTGGGGCGTGCCAAATCCTATCTCGGCAAATTCGAGGAAGGATATCAGCTGGCCGCAAAAGCGCGAGAGATATGCGGCCCGGGGCCCCATCAGCACACGCTGGATTTTCTGTGCGGTATCACCGCCATCTTATCCAACCGCTATGAGGAAGCCCTGAGGCTCGGTGAAATGAACCGGGCCCTTGCACCGGACTACCGCCCTCCCCAACGCTATTTGGTTCCTCTTTACCTGCAGGCAGGCAAGCAGGAGAAAGCGCGTGAGGTCTACGATAACCTGAAGAAAATTGAACCTGACTTTTCCCTTCAGGCCATGAAGGAAAAATCCTATCCCAGTGCAGGCCTTAGGGCATCAGGTTTGCTGGATCACGGGGATAAGGATCTCTGATCCCATTGAAAGGCAAGTGACTTTCTTTTAGGTCACCTGCCTTTATTCTCACCTATTCAAATCCTGAATATCGGACCACATTGGTCACATCTTCCCGATCACTGACCAGGGTATTTTCAATGGCCGAAAGATCTTCGTACCCCAGCGCCATGCCGGACACGAGAACCTGATCGTCGGGAATATTCAGATGCCGGAAGATCGGCTCCTGAAAGGAAATCCAGGCGGCTTGCGGGCAGGTATGCAATCCTTCGGCTCTTGCTGCCAGCATCACAGTCTGCATATAAAGACCTGCATCAAACCAGCTACCGCGACCAAGATAAGAATCGACCGTAAAGAACAGACCTACAGGAGCGTCAAAAAACTTAAAGTTTCTTTTTGCTTGCTGCGCTGTTCTTTCCCTGTCTCCTTTTTCTATACCCAATAAACCATAGAGGCTCCACCCGACACCACGACGGCGGTCTCTGTGAATATCTTTCCAGACCTCGGGATAGTAATCATAGTCTTCATATTTGGCCGCCTTACCCTGATCAAACAGTTCACAGACATCTGTCACAATGGCATCCCGGACAGTCCCGGTGCAGACATAAGTATGCCATGGCTGGGTATTCGTACCGCTGGGCGCCCGCTGGGAGATTTCAAGGATGCGCTGGATTTGGTCCTGGGAGACTGGCTGATCCGTAAAGGCCCGGATGGATTTACGGCTTCTGATCGCTTCTTCTATTTCCATTACTCATACCTTCCGTTTTCTTCTATTCTAACAACCGTTAGGTTAAAATCCAGGGAAAATCGGAGGCTACTCGGCCACCTCGGACATTTTGAGACAAAATAGTTCCCATATGAGGATCGACGCTTAGGGCCAAGACTCATTAATTCTGTCCTATTGGCACTCTTCAGGTGCAATTTTCCGGCGAAGAATACGAAACCCGCAGACAAGGCGGACAAATGAAAAAAGCAAAAGAACTTCTCAGGACAGTCGACAGCCTCTATGACGCTGTCACAGACAAGGATAGATGGCCGGTCTTCATGACGAAAGCCTCCGATTTGTTTGGATCGCAAGGCATCCAGATCACCCATCATGATCTGAGAAACCAGCGTGTCGCCTTCTGTATGGTTCACGGTTATGACTGGAGCGTAGAGCTTTACAGACGCTACCAGCAGCTGGCGGGAGAAGATCCGCGCATCCCCTATTTCAATGCCCACCCTTTTCAACCCATGTCCTGCCGATCCTATCTGGATGAAAAAGACCTTCATGAGTCCCGAGTTTACAAAGAAATCCTGTCGCCGGAAGGAATAGAATACACACTCGGTGTGAATTTACTGGATCCGGAGAAATCCATGACATATTTCCTGGCCATCAGGACAAAGGAGCAGCCCTCTTTTACCGATGCAGATAGTGAAATCATGCAGGAACTGATGCCGCACCTAAATCGGGCTATTATCTTGCAGAAAGAGCTGGAAAAACTTGATTTTGAGCGTCAGGTTTCCGTCGATATTCTGGACAGCATGGCCCTTGGGATAGTTGTTATCGACGCTTCTTCCACCGTCCATTTCATCAATGAGACCGCAAAAGACATCACCTCAAATCTTGACGGTATTTCTGTGCACGGGAGCAAGTTAAGCGTTCGGGGAGATGACGGTCAGTGCTTTTATAAAAAGCTTAAGAACCAACTCTCGGCCTCCTCTGAGGAAAACCAGGCAGGTGATGCGTTCCAGATATCTCGTCCATCCGGAAGAGAGGCGTACTCAGCCCTCCTCTCTCCTTATAAATCCAGTGGGATCTACGGTATCAATCGAAACCAGGATGATCATTTTGCTGTTCTCCTCATTCGGGATCTTGATCACCCTCTGGAAAGTCGCACCGAAGTATTGCAGCGGTTATATGGTCTAACCCTTAGCCAGGCCCGTCTCACCAACTTGCTGGCGAACGGGAAATCCTTAACTGAAGCTGCCACAGATCTGAATCTGACCGTCGACAGCGCCCGTCAATATCTGAAACTCATCTTCCAGAAAACCGAAACCAGCCGACAGGCGGAACTGGTCAGAAAGGTTATCCTCACCCCGAAAGCCAGAAGCTGGGGACAAATCGGCGCCTGACGCCTGCTCGTCCCCTGAAATACTGATCTGCTCAGTACAAAAACATCCTACCAAAAGAGATCCCCATTCCCATTTGGGAATGTCTTGAAAGTTTGTTCTGACTTAACGAACGTGAGATGGTAGCTTGTCTCGTAAAAGGGGGATTTCATGGATAATGCGAAACAGTTTCTGGATGTCGTATCAAAACTCTATGACGCCGTTACCGATATCGATAAATGGCCGGCGTTTCTGGCTGCTTCCGCCGAGTTATTTGAAGCACAAGGCGCTCAGGTTGCTCACCATGATCTCAAAAACCAGCGTCTGTCTTTCAGCATGGTGCATGGATATGACTGGAGTATCGAGCATTATCAGCGATATGATTCCCTGATCGGCGAAGATCCGCGCATCCCCCATTTCAATAATAATCCGTTTTTACCGATGCACTGCCGGACTTTCCTGGATGAAGAAACACTCCATAATTCAAGAGTTTATCAAGAAGTTCTGTCAAAGGGGGATGTTGAATATACGCTGGGCGTGAACCTGCTGGATCAGGACCAGGCCATAACCTACTTTCTAGCCCTTAGAAATAAGGACCAACCGCCTTTTGGAGAGGCGGAATGTGCGCTGCTCGGCGAATTGATGCCCCATCTGAACCGGGCTATCAAACTGCAAAAAGAACTGGGGCGCATCGACTTCGAACGTCAGGTTTCTATCGATGCCCTGGATAGCATGGCTCTTGGCATCATGGTCGTAGACCCGACATCCACCCTTCATTTTATCAATGAAACAGCCCGCACGATTACCGACACGAATGACGGGATCAGCATTAAGGGAAATCGGTTGGTTGTCAGCGGCATTGACGAGCGGAATTTCTATAGAAAACTCAAGGAACAGCTCGATATTCCTCCGTCGACAGACCAGTCGGGAGAAGCCTTTCAAATCGCCCGGGCGTCCGGGAAGGAAGCGTATTCGGTCCTTGTTTCCTCCTACCGGTCAGGAAAAATACACGGCATTTCCACCAACGCGGATTCACCCTATGCCGTTATTCTGATTAGGGATCTTGATCACCCCCAGGAAAGCCGGACCGAGATCCTGCAGCGGATCTATGGGCTTACTCTCAGCCAGGCCCGACTGACCAACCTGCTGGCCAATGGCAGGTCCCTGAAGGAGGCAGCCGCCGATCTAAACCTAACCTTCGAAAGCGCCCGGCAGTATCTGAAACTGGTATTTCAGAAAACCGGAACAAACCGGCAGGCAGAACTGGTCAGAAAAGTGATTTTAACCCCGAAAGCCCGGAACTGGGGAGATATCGGAGTTTGAGAACCATCAGTTTCCTATCAAGGAAGGCCTTTATAGGCGGCTAAGGCTGTATTGCGGCTTTCTTTAAGGTCGATAATGGGAAGAGGATAGGATTTTCCAAGGTCAATTCCTGCCTCTTTCAACACATCTTCAGGTGCTTTCCAGGGAGCGTGGATATGAGAGGTGGGCAGTTTTAAAATCTCAGGAACGAATCTCCGAATATAGGCTCCATCCCTGTCAAATTTCTCTGACTGAAGTACCGGATTAAAAATCCTGAAATAGGGTGCCGCATCGGCCCCCGATCCTGCAACCCACTGCCAGCCTGCACTGTTATTGGCGAGATCCGCATCAACAAGCGTATCCCAGAACCAGTCTTGCCCGTCTCGCCAGTCCGTCATCATATTCTTAATCAGGAAGGAGGCGACAATCATACGGACCCGGTTATGCATATAACCGGTTTGCCAAAGCTCTCGCATACCGGCATCAATAATCGGAATACCGGTCAATCCTTTCTTCCAGGCGGTAAGGTTTTTCTCTTCTTTTTGCCAGGGAAAAGGATCGAACTTGGGCTGAAAGTTTTTTTCAGGCAAGCCCGGAAAGTGATACAGCAAAGAGTGAGAGAACTCCCGCCAGCCAAGCTCTGCACAGAATTTGTCGAGATCATCGCCCTCCATTATCATCTGCGCCTTATGCCAAATCATGTTCGGGGATATTTCGCCATTGGCAAGATACGGAGACAAGCGTGACACATGATCCTCTGCTGGATAATCACGGCCCCTTTTATAGCCGCCGCCAGCTGACGTCAGGAAGTGATCCAGTTGTTTGAGGGCACCGCTTTCGCCCTTCTCCCAATCTGTCATCATGCGGTCTGGCCAGGAGTATTCCTCAGGTATCAAACCCAAATCCTCTATGGCGATACTACCCGGATCTCTTTTGGCTAAATCAGGATCAGGTTTTTGAAGCGGCTTTCGGGGAACGGGCGCTTTAAGGCAGCCCTTTCGGTAAAAGGGTGTGAAAACCCGATAAGGCGTCCCGTCCGCCTTCAAGACCTCCCATGGTTCCCAAAGGAGGGAGCCGTTGAAACTCTCGGCCTTAATACCCATCGATTTCAGATCGGTTTTGAGAGCAGCATCCCGCTCCCGTCGCCAGGATTCATAGCAGCGGTTCCAAAAGACCGCCTCAGCACCAAATTTGCGAACGAGGTCGGGCAAGATCTGAGTTGCCTTTCCCGTGTATACGGACAGCCTTCCATCCAGTGTTTCGTTCAGTGCCTTTAGAGAATGATAGAGCCAAACCCGGCTCGCCGCCCCTCTTCTCCATGGTCCGGCTTCTTCATCGTCCAGAATAAAGACCGGCATAACCGCTCCGCTCTTCGCCGCCTGGACAAGAGCCGGATTATCAGCAAGACGCAGGTCTTTACGAAACCATATGATATTCAATGCTATTCTGCCTGTCGCAAATTTTCTCTATAAGCTTTTTACGCAGTTTTCGGAAAAGCAGATCTCCGCAGAGTCACGACCTAATCTTCCTTAGCCAGTCGTTTCTTAAACCGCCTGAGTCCCATCCAGACCGCAATCAGGATTACCGGGATCGATATGCCCTTGATCAAATCGGAGTTGAGCGGCACACCAAGATTTTTAACGGAAACGGCAGCATATCCAACCAGACTGACAAGATAATAACTGATCGCCGCAACGGAGAGACCTTCCACTGTTTCTTGCAGGCGTAACTGTTGTTTGGCCCGCCGGTTCATGGAAGAAAGTTGGGTCTGGTTTTGTTCGGCC
>DIYE01000189.1 GCA_002428885.1 Alphaproteobacteria bacterium UBA6062 | reverse complement strand
CCCTGAAGCAGGGTTTGAAGAGCCCGTTCTGCGGTATTATGTCAATCCGAATGCGACGTCTAATCTGGGGCGTGTGAAACCACTGGAAGCTTTCGCTCCGCGGGAAGGTGTCCCGTTCGGCCCTGAAACACTGTTTGACTGGCATCCTGTCCCAGGAGCCGCCGCCTATCAGGTCGAGTTATTTAACCTGCCGGGAGGAGGCAATCCGCTGAGTAATCTTAATGCCTCCCAGTTGATTGTTGGACCTTTGGATACAGATGCGGAGCTGGTGATTGGCAAGATTGTTCCAGGCGAACAGACGTCCGCTACATTTGCGAGCTTTAGCGAGCAGCATCTGAAGCATGGATACACCTATCTCTGGCGTATCCGGGCCATCGGCGCCAACGGAACGGTGGTCGGTCAGTCTGATTTCAGGAAAATTCTGTACCCCTGATCTTTTGCAGCCTGACAGAAATATAGCTATCATGATGCCGTGGCGACGTCTGTCGCCACGGTTTTCGTCTTGAGGGGACCCTGCTATGAGTGCGGCGACTGAAGATTTAAACGATGCTCAGTTGATTGACCTGATTAAAACCAGGAACCAGGCTGCTTTTGACGAGTTTTACAGGCGGTTTGAGAAAAAAGTCTATCATTTTATCCGTCAAAAATTGAACGATCCCTTTGAAGCCTACGACATACTCCATGAAGTCTTCATGGAAGTCTGGCGACAGGCGGAACGGTTTGAAGGCAGATCAAAAGTCTCAACCTGGGTCTTTGGTATTGCTTTTAACAAGTCCGTCGACAGATTGCGCAAGCGCAAGCATGACCAGCTCGATGAAGAAGAGTATGAAACCCAGGCGGATGAGGAAGGTCTGAGCCCGATGGAACTGGTCAGTGCTACAGAGGAAGCAACATTTCTGCATAAATGTGTGGAAGCTTTAAGTGAAGCCCAGCGTGCCGTTGTTCAGCTCGCCTTTTTTGAAGATATGTCCTATCCGGAAATTGCCGAGATCATCGGTCGTCCGGAGGGAACCGTCAAAACACGGATTTTTCATGCCAAGCAGGCGTTGAAGAGATGTGTTGAAAAATTCACGGGAGCCCGGTTATGACCGATATCAGCAGAAATGAACTGGACAAGCTTCTTCCTTTTTACGTGAACGGTACCCTGACGAAAGAAGAGAAGGAAGCAGTCGAAAAACAATTGACGGACGATCCCGCCTTTGAGGCAGAACGTCAGTATCTTGTTGCTCTACATTCAAAAATCCAAGAGCAGGAGATGGAAGGAAGTCCTGGTGAACTTGGCCTTGCCAGGCTTAAAGCCAGCATCCAGAAGGAAACAGAGGCAGTACCTCCCACCCTTAATAAACCGGCCCCTGAACAGGATAATGTGGTTCAGGGATGGTGGAAGCCTGTCGCTATTGCTGCTTGCCTCGGATTGGCGGTCATGTCCACAGCGCAGATTAATACAGCCTTTATGGATGATGGTATGACAACGGCGTCAGGAGGCGTCTCCTCTGGTCAGGTGTTGCAGATTTTCTTTGAAGAGGCTGCAACTGAAAAAGACATCCGGATGCTTCTGCGCCAGAAACAGCTTAATATCATCGAAGGCCCGACAGCTCTTGGCTTCTATCGGGTAGAGCTCATCGGTAATGATAAAAAACCAATTGCATCGGTAATTCGCGAATTGGAAGGGCACGGGGCAATCTCCGAAGTTCTGGAGGAGTAAGCCAATGCTTGTTCCTTTCAAAAAGCAGCCTTTGAGACTGCTCCTGATGTCTGGTGCCTTGTTGGCAGGTATACATGGTATGTCGGCTGCAGCAGATCTTTCAGCGGAGGAATTTGGGATTTCCGTTGCGCAATCATCAACGCCCTCTCCCCGTGATCCGGCCGGCACGACAAGGTTGCGACCTCTTACACATATGAGGGAACCTGCCCCTCGTCGGCCAGATGATCCGAACCTTGCCGCTCCGAATGCGGGAACAACAACGGATCCTGCCGGAAATACTCCGGGAACGGCACCGCAACGGGGAACCAAGCCACCGAGATCTGTTTTCTATCGCTTGAATGTCAGCTGCCTGGAAGCCGGGAGCCGAATTCGATTAATTGGGCGCGGGTTTGAAAGACTTCAAAAAGACCAATATTCCCTGACGCTGAAAGGGGGAAAGGTTGATCGAGCGATCACCGTACTGGATTGGTCGGAGCAGGAAATTCTGGCGGAGATACCGAAAGACTACCTGTTTCAGACCGGAAAGAGCTATCGACTGTCTTTTAAGATTAGAGGATTGACCGTTGCCGGTGACGGCAACCGGACTTCTTATGAAACATGCACCGCTTCATTAGCGCCGGAACAAAGAAAAGCTATTCCGGATCCTATCATCGAGGGAGAGATTCTGATCCTTCTGCCGCAGAGCTTTTTCAATCAGGCAGCGGTCAACCGGATCAAAGCAGAGTTGGCTGCCGCTGGATACCAATTGCTGAAAGAGAGCAATCTGTCAGGTCTTGGTTTCCAATTGTTGCAAATGCGGATCCCGGGTGGGATTGATGAGCGGGATGTGCTGGTGGATCTTAGAAATCGTTATCCGCAGGCAACCATTGATTATAATCACAGGAACCAGTTGTCGGGAAAACCAAGGACATATGCCGACAAACTAGTGGGTCGGGATCCGTCAATAAATGCTTGTCCGGTATTGACCCAGGCGTCCTTTCCGGTAGGTGTGATTGACGGTGGTGTTGATCTTAAGCACCCTGCCTTGAAAGGAAGTCAGGATATCCGGAGCGCCGGCTTTGCCCATGGCGGCAAGGGGTTGCCAAAGCCGTCTGATCACGGAACGGCCATCGCCGTTTTGTTTAAAGGGAAAGAAGTCGATAACGGTTATTCCGGGCTGCTGCCAAAAGCACCTTTGTTTGTCGCAGATATCCTGACCCAGAAAACCGGGAAGCCTTTTGCCGCGACCAGTTCGTTTCTTGAGGGGTTGAACTGGTTATTGGGACGCAAGGTGAAGATGGTCAATATGTCTCTCGAAGGCCCTCCCAACGCAACTGTGAACAGGGCTCTGGAGGCGGCATCGAAAAAGAACGTTTACCTGTTTGCAGCCGCCGGTAACGGAGGTTCCGACGCAGATCCCCCCTATCCGGCAGCTCATAAAGCCGTTATTGGCGTGACCGCTGTGGACAAGGATAAAAACATTTACCGCAAGGCCACGCCTGGTGGTCATGTCGATTTTTCTGCTCCCGGTGTGATGCTCTGGCTTGCCAAGACTGGCGGGAAAGGGAGTTACCGATCCGGGACTTCTTTTGCCGTTCCCTACGTTATCGCCAACAGTGCATATTTTCTGTCAACGCAATCTGATCTGGTAAATGCTGCCGGTCACAAAGACCTGATGACGGCACTGTCCGGCAATGTTGTGGATCTGGGAGAAGTCGGCAAAGACAGGGTTTTCGGGCGCGGACTTATTCAATTTGTTGGATGCTAAAAAAACCGCCGCAGGGTTCGGCGGTTTTAACTGAACAGGTTTTAGCGGCCCATAGAGAAAAATTCATCATTAGGACGCATGGAGGTGAGATTGGCCATTCGGTTGCTGAGACCGAAAAAGGCGGTAATCGCCCCGATATCCCAGATATCTTCTTCCGTAAAGCCATGGCTTTTAAGCGCCTCGAAATCCTCCTCGCCAATGGCATTTGCGTTATTGGAAACCTTCAGTGCAAAATCCAGCATGGCTTTTTGCCGGGGGGTGATATCCGCCTTGTTGTGATTGGTCGCCAACTGATCGGCAATCAGGGAATCTTTTGCATAAATGCGCAGGATCGCACCGTGGGCAACAACGCAGTAGAGGCAGCTATTATCAGAGGATGTCGTGACAATAATCATCTCTTTTTCCGCTTTGCTCAGGTTTCCTTCCCGTAGCATGATAGCATCATGATAATTGAAGAAGGCTCTTAACTCATCGGGGCGATGAGCCAGAGCGAGGAATACATTGGGAATAAACCCGGCTTTTTCCTGAACGCCGAGGATAAGTTCCCGTAAATCTTCAGGCAGGTCTTTTACTTCCGGAACCGGATAGCGGCTGATGGCATGTTCACTCATGATTGCGCCTCTTTATATTATTCGTTGACATTGACGACGGCACGACCGCGGATGGTTCCTTTCATAAGGTCATCAGCAGCGGCAATGGCTTCGGAAAGCTTAATCTCATTCGTGATGAGATCGATATGTTTGGTATCAAGATCCTGGGCCAGACGATTCCAGGCTTCAATCCGCGTGTCGATCGGGCAGTAAACGCTGTCGATACCGTACAAAATAACGCCGCGCAGGATGAACGGAGCGACCGTGGCCGGCAGGTCCATGCCCTGGGCGAGGCCGCAGGCTGTTACAACACCGCCGTATTTTGTTCCGGCGCAAATGTTCGCCAATGTGTGGCTGCCGACCGTATCAACGGCCCCGGCCCATCTTTCTTTTCCGAGCGGGCGCCCCGGAGCGGAAAGCTCATCCCGATTGACAATATCAGAAGCTCCCAACTCTTTCAGGTAATCGGCCTGTTCCGGTCGACCCGTGGAGGCGACCACTGAATAGCCGAGCTTTGCGAGCAAGGAGACAGCAACACTGCCAACGCCGCCAACGGCGCCACTGACGAGAATCTCTCCTTTGTCCGGTGTAACGCCCTGACGTTCCAGGGCCATAACGCAGAGCATGGCTGTATAGCCGGCCGTGCCGATTGCCATGGCCTGTTTGGTTGTGAAAGCATCGGGAAGAGGAACCAGCCATTCACTTTTCAGTCTGGCTTTTTCGGCAAGACCACCCCAGTGGGTTTCTCCGACGCCCCAGCCATTGAGCACAACCTTGTCACCGGCTTTGAATGTATCGCTGTCACTTTCCGTCACTGTGCCGGCAATATCGACACCCGGGACCATTGGAAATTTGCGAACGACTGGTGACGTCCCAGTGATGGCGAGGCCGTCCTTATAGTTCAGGGTTGAATAGTCGACAGCAACGGTCACATCACCTTCCGGCAACTGGTCTTCGGATACATCAGAGAGGGAGGCCTGATAGGCATCATCTTCTTTGGTAATCAGGATGGCTTTCATCATTATGTCCTTATGGTTGATTTTTTTGAGGATTGATCCCCTGGTTGTTTGTCGGTCGGGTGATCATCTTGAAAAACTGTTTTGCAAACAGATCCAGCGGTTCCGAGGATTGTACAAGTTTCGACCTCAAAATAGCGCCTTCCCAGCCAATCCAGAAAAAGGCGGCTGTCTGTTCGCAGTCCAGGTCATCTGGTATGTCGCCGCAGGCGCGGGCACTCTCCAGGCAAGCTTCTATGCGTTTTTGCCAGTCTTTAAAGACATTTTCGAGGGGCTCTCTGAATTTCTCATCCAGGGTTCCCATTTCCTGACCCAGATTACCGATTAGACATCCACGCCGGTACTGGTATTTCTCCATGCCCCGCTTGGCGTCCTGAATGAAATCATCCAGGCAATCGATCGGTTTTCTGCTGCTGTTGAGAAGCCATTTATCCAGCTTGGCGGCAAAATAGGTTCCATAATTCTCAATAACGGCAAGGCCGAAATCATCCTTGCTTTTGAAATAGTGATAGAAAGACCCTTTGGGAACCGAAGATTCTTTCAGAAACTCTTCAAGACCAGTGCTGGAGAAACCTCTTTCCGTCAGAATTGCCGTGCCGTGGCGGATAAGCCGCTCCCTTGTCAGGCGCTGGTCTTCTCCCGTTTTGGGGGGGCGTCCTCTTTTCCGGATTATCGGTTTTTCTGCGTGCATTCTTTTTTTTAGACCGATCGTCTATAAAAAGGCAAATGCTTTATCAGGAACGGCCTAAGGTCCTTATTCTAGAAAAGAGCCAATTGGGCAGAAGGGGGGACGGGAGGAGTAAAAAGATCGGTACGCAGATCATATTTGCGCTTTTCAAATCCATGTTGCCGACAGGCTTTATGAAAGCGACTGTTTATCAGATCCGCATAAGGCCCTTTCCCTCTCATGCGGGAGCCGAAATTAGGATCGTTTTCCCGGCCGTTTCGCATGGATCTGATCAAGTTCATCACTTTGGAAGCACGATCCGTAAAATGTTCTTCAAGCCACTTTTTAAACAGATCAGAAACCTCATAAGGAAGGCGGACAAGCAGATAAACAGCGCCCCGCGCGCCGGCTTGCCAGGTCTTATCAAGGATTTTTTCAATCTCCATATCATTGATAGCTGGAATGACCGGAGCTATCTGGACAACGACGGGAATACCGGCATCTGATAACTGACGAATAGCCTTTAGTCTTTTATGAGGAGCGCTGGCCCTGGGCTCCATCACCCTGGAAAGATGAGGGTCAAGACTGGTGACCGAGATACCGATCGCCGTCAGCTTCTGTTCCGCCAAAGGAGCAAGGAGATCTATATCCCGAAGAACAAGATCGGATTTGGTGGTGATCGTAAATGGGTGCTTCGCTTCTGCCAGCACTTCCAGAACAGATCGGGTGATCTGTTGATCTTTCTCGATCGGCTGATAGGGATCCGTGTTTGTGCCCAGGGCGATGGGACGGCATTGATAGTTCTTTCTGATGATTTCTTTCCTGACCAGATCTGCCGCATTGGATTTTGCAAAAAGGCGGCTTTCGAAATCAAGACCCGCGGATAAATTCATATAGGCATGGGTGGGTCTTGCGAAACAATAGATGCAGCCATGCTCACATCCTCTGTAAGGATTGATGGAGCGGTCAAAGGGCAGATCCGGAGATTGGTTTTTTGTAATAACTGTTTTGGCCCATTCAAGACTAACAGAGGTTCTGAGGCGTGTCGCGGCATCCGGATCTGTGCCCCAACCGTCACTTATCCTGGTGATATCTGCTGTTTCAAAACGGCCAGCCGGGTTTATTGTTGCCCCCCGGCCACGCTTCATTAGATCAGCGATGGGAATCGGTTCTTCCTGTTCCATATCTGATGATAAGATGATTTGAACAAAAAGTGAACATTTATATTTCTATGCTTCAGTTTTCTCTGAAGCGATTGGTCCGCTTGTCTTCATAACAGGAACGTTCTTTAGGCGAATGAGAAATCATCAGCCGTCAGAACCGACATTTCCGTATTGGCAACCAGCAAAGACAGGCCATTGTCTGTCGTAACCGTCACGCCGGCGGCGGTTTCACTGAATTCAAGGTCTTCAAAAGCCTCGCCCTGAAGCCGTATGATATCCAGGTCATCTTCAAACAGATTAAGCTTGTGATCTCCGGTCTTTTCAGAAAAATCAAAGATGTCCTGTTTACCGTTTGAGCGGATAGAGGAATAGTTTGATGATAATCCCACATCGGCAACGCCACCTGTCTCGCCATTTTCATAGGTGAAAGAGCCCAGCTCCGTAATGATATTACCGTTATTCTCAATGGATGTTTTTTCAAAATCCAGGGAGATGGAGGCGATCTCCTTTTCGGAAAGGGAGGTCAGTTCGTCCTGCTGGGATATCCCGTCTCCGTTGGTATCTGACCAGAGCAACAAAGCTGCGAAAGATGGATCGGCAATATCAATAAGACCGTTTCCATCACTGTCATAGTCACTGAGTTCGGAAAATCCGCTTCTGGTGCTGCTGCCGAAAAGCTCGTTTATGTCGTCAATCACACCGTTGCCGTTTTTGTCGAGAGCAAGAAAGGCATCTTCTGAAGAAACCCAACCATGATCGAAAGACAGTCCTTGTTCCTCCGTGAGGTTAAAGTCAGCCTGCGAGACTTCAATGGAAATGGTTTGCACGCCGTCGCCGTTCAGATCCAGAACGAGCGGGTCTTCAATGCTGGCTTCGACCATCCCGACAAGTATGCCTGCCACTTCTGCAAGGTCGGAGAGGGCCGATATGTAGGCAGCAGATAAGAGACCTGCATTATCACTCGCATACTGGCTGGCTTCAGCCGCTGTTTGCTGAATGGAGGTCAAAACGGTCTGCAGGTCGCTGGGGCTGAAGCCTGGTTTTAGAAGGGCGGTGAGCGGTAATTCCGCCGTGGCCTCAACAATAACGTCGAGGCTGTTCTCGTAGCTATCAACACCGTCAATCATGTTGGCCAGCGTATTCAGGGACTGTGTGAGGGATTGCTCCAGATAAGCCACGTATCCGGAACCGGAGTCCATAGCACCCTCGGAGAAAGCCGTGAGCGCCTCCGCTGTCATTTCCTCTTTCTGGTTCGTCTCGATTTCCGTATTCATTACGGTAAGATCTTCGGCGTCAAGTCCCGGAAAATTATCACCGCTGGGCGGCAGATTTTCAGAAACGTCGATACCCTGCTCCGCCAGAACTTTCATAATAACCGTATTGCTGTTTGGGCCGGAATAATCATAGTCGACGTAGGAATTATCAATGTCCGCGACGCTGTCCAGCATGGCTCTCCAGACTGTAAAGGGGGCTTTATCTCCCAGATCTAGAACGGTGCTACCGCGCTCAGCTAATTCTGCGGAGGTGTTTGTTCTACTGTCCACAGACAAATGTATGGGGACGCCGACCTCGACGATGAGTTGTGAAAATGATGCGGTTAAGTGGTTCTCCGGACCGCCTCTTAGAACGAACTCTTGCCCTAGGTCATCTCGATAAACCAAGTATAGATGATCCCAGATACCTATATCGGCAACTGATTTACTTTCAATACGTATTTCTGCCATTTTTCCTACCTTGAAGTGTTAGTAATTAGTGTTTATCGGACGTGGTAGAGTTGTAGAATCTTTCCCGAATTTGTTTGCCTAAGAGTTTGCTGTCGGCCCAACCGGTTGGCTTGCGTGAGAATTCAATCATTTTGTTGTTTTCAAAGATAAAATCGGCGATCCAGATTACGTCGGGAGACATGTTGCCTCCGGTTCGTTCGATGAGACTACCCTTTGGAAAAGCTGGGCGGGCGTACTGGATATGGAGCTTACCGTCTTTTTCTATTTTTCTGTGAAGGAACAGACCTGCATCCAGCATAAGCTTATGGATTTCAGCTTCCGTGCTTTTACCACTTTCTGATACTCGTCCGAGGACTTCAAAGAAACCATCAGGAGACAAAAGGTTCCAATGCAGCCTGAAGCCCCTGGATAGGAATGTTTCAGGGTAGTAATGGACCGCGAAGTCAACGGATGTTATCTTCCTTGCATTTAAGCCAAATATAACAGAAATGGTATCTCCCTTGTTGGCACCCTTGGAAACCGTTCCGAGTGCTCCGGAATATTGAAATCCTTCGAATTCCTTTATTCTTTTAGGTATCCTGCAATCTGTGGTGTCTGGTATGCAGGTAATATCTTCTAGGGGTTTTCCGATAAAGCTCTCCCCCCAACGCTTATACGCGTCCATATAATTTTCTCCAGCGACTGCGTGACCTGGCGTGGCGGCAACACCCAGCAAAAGGGCTAGCGTTTTTAAGGGGATTGCTCTCGCTATCTCTCTATCTTTGCCGAAAAGGTGCATTAGAGGATACTCCTATATGGATCTTTTGGATTTTTCAAATCAACCATTTTGTAATTTAATGCGAATAATAATTAATTGTAATAGTATTATACTGTTTTTCTATTTGGCGCTGTTGATGCTTAGCGTTTAACGAGTGCTGAAGAGTTGTTGTTAAAGACTTCCAATATCTGGGTTTTCATAAGCTCAAAATCGGCGAAGCCAGTCGGTTTGCGGGCAAAATCAGTTATCAGTCCGTTTTCGAAAATAAAATCGGCTAGCCAAACTGCATCTGGTGTATTATTCCATCCAACCTGTTCAGCAAAACTACCTTTTGGATAAAGTGGGCGAGCGTACTGGAGGTGAAACTTGCTGTCTTTTTCAACTTTTCTGTGAAAGAGCAGGCCCGCTTTCTGCATAAGTTCGCTAACTTCCTGCTCGGTACTTTTCTTGTGAACAAGTATTTTCTCCAGAACCTCAAAGAAACCATCTGGAGAAACAGTAGCCCAGTGTAACTTCAAGTTTCTGGATAGCAGTGTTTTTGGATAGTGATAAACGCCATAACTTGTTGAAACAACTTTATTGCCGTTCAGTTCAAAACTGATTGCGATCTGGTCTCCTTTATGGGGACCTTTTTCTACTAAGCCGCTGACACTGTGATAGCGAAGTTTCCTAAATCCCTTTGGTTCTTTTGGTTTCTTAAATATTTTACAGTTGATTGTGTCAGGGATGCAGGTGACAGCTTCGTAGGATTTTCCGATAAAGCCATCACCCCATTGTTTATATGTGTCCATATAATCTTCTCCGGCAACCGCGTAGCCTGTTGTTACAACAAGGCCCAACAAACGGATTAGGATTTTAAAAAAAATCGTTGTTGCTCTGTTTCTGTTTTGGCTAAAAGCATACATTAGAAGATACTCTTAATGAGATTTTTTAGATTTTTAAAATCAACCATATTGAAAATTAATGCCAATGAATGTCAATTGCAATAATTTAATAACTCTTTAATTTTGCTTTGAAAATTATGCACATAAAATTGATCTTCTGATAAAGAAGAGCATTGCAGGTTGAGAGTTATACTATTTATTATTCTTCATTGAAGGGTGTTTTCAATGCTGGAATTTTCAGTCTATTTTCCAGAGCTGGACAGAAGAGACAGTCTTTGCATGCTGGCTGATTCCAGAAAATCAAAAGCGGCTTCGTCTAACTTGTTGAAGGCAAAAGCAACCTGGTTTTTCCCAAGAACTATCCGGGTCACTGTCGCCTTGCAGTCAACGGCAACCGTATGCTGAGGGGAATAGGAAAGTTGGGAGATAGTGACCATTTCTCCGACGGGTGGACGGCCTTTATAATCATCAATTCGAAACCCGCCGAGGCTCCAGTCATAAGTATCAAAGCGCTGGGTGCCGATCACAATAGACAGGCACGGAAGTTCATGACGGTAGTCACGCCTGTTATGAGATCTGTATTTGCCGACAGTAAAGAATTTCGCCATGGCGGATCGATAGGGGTCCCTGAATAGTTAGAAGACCACTATCCCGCGAAAAACTTAACAAACGGTGTGCCGAATAACGATAATTATCTAAATCAGGATTTACTGCGCTTTTGATGCTCTTGAAGACGGTCAAAAAGTTCAACAAAGTTGCAGGGCAGGAAACGGTAATCCAGCTGATGCACCAGAATATCATCCCAGGCGTCTTTAACCGCCCCGGTGGAGCCCGGCAGGGCAAACAGATATGTGCCGCCAGCAACACCGGCTGTTGCTCGGGACTGGATGGTGGATGTCCCGATTTTCTGATAGCTCAGCATTCGGAAAAGTTCTCCAAAGCCGGGGATTTCTTTTTCATACAGACCGGAGAAGGCTTCGGGCGTAACATCCCGGCCGGTAACACCGGTTCCGCCCGTTGAAATAACCACATCCACGTCTTCGCGGCGGATCCACTCCTTCAGAGTGTCCTGAATATCGGAAACTTCATCCCGGACAATTTTACGATCCGCCAGAAGATGTCCTGACACTTCGAGTCTGTCCACAAGCGTTTGACCAGAACGGTCCTCTGCCAGACCTCGCGTATCGGAGACGGTCAAGACGGCAATTTTGACCTGAACAAAGGGACGGCTGTCATCAATTCCCGGCACTTTTCGCAACCTTTCTGTTTTTCTGGTCCAGATGTATATAGGCAGGCCATCTTCCTTCCGCAATATCATCAAGGGCCGGAAGATCCTGCCCGAGGCGGTGTCGGTAAATCCAGAAATTTGTCAACACCCGCTTGATAAAGCTCCGGGTTTCCCGGCTCTGCATGGCCTCAATAAAGAAGAGAGGGTCTCCCCCTGCTTTGGTTCGGTTCTTCCATTTGATCAGATTCCCGGGACCGCCATTATAGGCGATGGTAAGGTGGAACAGATTGTTACGGACTTCCTTGTCCTGCATCAAATGTGTGAGATACTTCTGTCCGAGACCCAGATTGTAGGAGGGATTGAAAAGCTTGCGATCCTTGCGGTTGCGCAAAGACCGGTCATTGGCAAGAAAGCTCGCTGTGCTTGGCATCAATTGCATCAATCCCTTGGCGCCAGCCGGGCTTTTTGCCCTGGAATAAAAACCTGATTCCTGCCTCATGAAAGCAAAGAGGAGCGCGCGGTCCACCTTGAAGCCGCCTTCGGGGTGCCATTGGGGCAAAGGATAAAGAGCCGCGTCCAAGGGCGTGTTTTTATATTCCCAGAGATACAGGCCCATGCGCATGGCGACGGAAGGCACGCCTATTCTCTCCGCAAGCGACAGTAACAACGGAGCCTGCCCTTTTCTTGTCCGGGGAAAAGCGGTGCGTAACTCCCGCTCTGCCAGATAAAATTGACCGGCTTCGCTGAGGGCGATGGCTCGCTTAGCTGCTGGTTTTTTCAGGAGAGTCGCCAGATTATCTTTCGTCAGTTTCGGTAAGTCCCAACTGAAAGGCTTGTAGACACCGAGCTGCCTGAGGGCCAGCAGTCCATAGAAAGTTCTCGGATATCCCGAGGCTTTTTGAAGGTAGCTCACCGCTTTTTCTGCATCGCCTGTTTTCAGGTAACTGCGGGAAGCCCACCAGCTAGACCGACTGGCTGTCCAGCCGGAGATACGTTTCACACTGCTGAGTTTTGAAAAGTGTGCTGCCGCTCGTTTGAAGTCATCCTGTCTCCAGGCGGCAAGGCCTGCTGTCCATCTGGCCAGCGGGACATAGCGACTGGATTTTTTTAAGGCATTTTGTGCATGTTTAAGCGCAAGGTCATCCTTCGCATAGAGGAAGAAACTTTTGGCGATCCGCGCTTCCAGAAGGGCATACTCCGTCTTGTCGAGCAGGCGCTGGATTTTCTTTTGTTCCAGATATTCAATCGCTTTTGTCGGCTGTCCCCGATACAGGTAGCGGCGGACAACCCGGTGAGCATGCTTTACTTCCGTAACAATCTTGGTGGAGCGCTTGCGTTTGCTTTTGTAGGGACGGGACAGATAAAAAGGTTGCCCGGGTCCGGTGCCGCCAAGATATCCGCTTTTACGGGGGCGCGGTGTTGGTTTCCAGTCCCGAAGATGGCGACTGACGGCAAGATGGTAGAGTTTTTCCGCACCCGGATGGTCCTTATAAGCCTTAAGCCATAAATGAAGTTCCGGATATGTAGACCGGTAAAGGGTGGGATGCATATAGCGCTGATATTGCACATGACCCATAAGAATTTTGTTGTCGATTTTCTTGATCAGCTTGTCAGCCTTGCGCCAGGAACCTTTGTCCTGAAGCCGGAAAATCTGCTGATACAGTCCGGCATCCTTATCGCTCAGGATGTTCGGTAATTCATCGGCGTGCACCTCATGGCTTAGGAGGGCAACACCAAGAGAAATACACACTGCTAAGATCGTGAAGAATGACTTAACAACGACAAATAGGGAGTTGAAATAAGGGAGCATGTAATTTCTTCAAATAAATCGATATGTCAGGCTATACCCGGCAAATCGGGTTTGAGCGTGAGCAGGTCCTGCCAGGCCGTTTTCTTGGACGCAGGATGTTCCATGAGAAAGGCCGGATGGAAAATCGGGAAGGCGCGGACAGATTTGCTGTTGCAGGAAACATCCATCCATTTACCTCGTAATCGATTGATCCCGGCTTTTTGGTCGCTCAAGAACGAAGCAGCCTCGCCGAACAAAATCCCAACTTGAGGATTGGCCAGTTCAATATGGCGTTTCAGAAATGGCAGACAGATTGCCTGTTCTTCCTTGGTCGGTGTTTTGCCGCCAGGCGGTCTCCAGGGAAGGGCGCTGATCCTGTAGGTTGTTTCAACATCCAGATCAATGGCTGCCAGCATCTTTCTCAACAGAAGCCCGCCTTCACCGGCAAAAGGTAGGCCTGTCCGGTCTTCTTCTGCGGATGGTGCACGGTCGATCAGCAGGATCGGGGAGGCCGGATCTCCTTCGCCAAAAACGGTATTGGTCGCCATTTTTTTAAGGAAGAAACCGTCGAAGGAATTAAGCGCTTGTTTCAGTTCATCAATGCTTGAGCAGCCGGCAGCGATCTTTTTAGCTGTTTCGGCAAGTTCTCCTCCCGGAATGGCGGGAGAATGACGCATGGAGGAAGGTGTAGGCCGGGTTGTTCTGACAGGAGTCGGTTTTTGCTCCTGTATTGATGGTGTTGTTGCCGGAGCCGACGGCAGGTCAAAGTGATTGACCGGTGTATCACCGATCACTTCATCCACTCCGGCTTCACAATAGAAATCCAGAATCTGCTTATCTTGAAGATCCATCTGCATGGGCCGCATCATAACAGCAGATGTTGTATGAATTGAACCCTTGGAAACAATAAAAGGTGATGTCTATCCCTGCCAGACAGCATTTCCCAAGGGTAATATTGTGATTGCAGGCGAGGATGAGAACATGTTTCCCAATTGGAAGGGCGGAAAACTGCCATTCATCCTTTAAAAACAGGATTGACGCACCGCAAAAAAAATATAGTGTCAGGGAAAAAATGTGCAGGATGTGCATTTAGTTCCGGGGATACCGTCTAGAGCAGTACAGCATCCTGCCAGACAAATAAGAATGCGAAAGAGGCTAGAGTATGGAACGCGAATCTATGGAATTTGATGTGGTCATTGTCGGAGGAGGTCCTTCCGGCTTGTCCGCAGCGATCAAGTTACGTCAATTGAGCATGGAAGCTGATATGGATATCAGCGTTTGCGTTCTGGAGAAGGGCTCTGAAATCGGTGCTCATATCCTGTCTGGTAATGTTTTTGAACCTCATGCGCTGGAAGAGCTTATTCCGGACTGGAAGGAAAAAGGTGCGCCGCTCAATACGCCGGTTAAGTCTGAAAATTTCTACTTCCTGAGCCAGGAAAGTGAACTTCCGTTTCCGAATTTCCTGCTGCCAAAACAGCTTCATAACAAAGGCAATTACATTATCAGTCTGGGCAATCTGTGTCGCTGGCTGGCCGAGCAGGCTGAAGAGCTTGGGGTTGAAGTTTACCCCGGATTTGCCGCTGCTGAGGTTCTTTACCATGAAGATGGCAGTGTCAAAGGTGTGGCGACTGGTGACATGGGCATTGGTCGGGATGGTGAGCCAAAGCCGACCCACGAGCCTGGTATGGAACTGCATGCCAAATATACACTCTTTGCAGAAGGAGTGCGTGGCTCGCTGACAAAAGAGTTGTTCGAAAAATTCAATCTTCGGGAAAATTGCGATCCACAGTCTTTCGGAATCGGGATTAAGGAAATCTGGGAACTGGATCCGGAAAAACACCGTGAAGGCCATGTTTTCCATACGGCCGGCTGGCCGATGGATCAGAAAACCTATGGCGGATCTTTCGTTTACCATCTGGAAAATAACCAGGCTTATGTGGGCTATGTGGTCGCGCTTGACTATGAAAATCCGTATCTGTCTCCCTATGACGAGTTCCAGCGTTTCAAATCCCATCCGATGATGAAGGATATGCTGAAAGGCGGAAAGCGGATCGCCTATGGTGCTCGTGCTATTAACGAGGGCGGCCTGCAGTCTGTTCCGGAGCTTATTTTCCCGGGCGGTGCCATTGTCGGCTGTTCTGCCGGTTTTGTGAATGTACCCAAGATCAAAGGCTCTCATACGGCGATGAAAACCGGTATGATGGCAGCCGAAGCCATTATGGCGGAATATAAGGAAAATCCGGAAAGCCCTGCGAAGGTTCTGGAAACCTATCCTAAGCTTTTCAAGGAGTCGTGGGTTTACAAAGAACTGCATATGGTGCGCAACTCCCGTCCTGCCTTCCGCTGGGGGCTGCTTGCCGGAACGCTCTATACAGGTATTTCGTTGAAGTTTTTCCGGGGAATGGAGCCTTGGACCTTCAAGATTCACGACGATCATACGGCGCTTAAGAAAGCCAAGGACTGCAAGAAAATCGACTACCCGAAATATGACGGTGTCTATTCTTTCGACAAGCCGTCTTCAGTTTTCCTCTCTGCAACCAATCATGAAGAAGATCAGCCGATCCATCTGACGCTGAAAGATGATTCTGTGCCGGTTAACGTGAATTATGCAGAATATGCGGGACCGGAACAGCGCTTCTGTCCGGCTGGTGTATACGAATTCCTTACGGAAGATGACGGTTCCAATCCGCGCCTGCAGATCAATGCGCAGAACTGTGTCCATTGCAAAACCTGTGACATCAAGGATCCGACGCAGAATATCAATTGGGTTGTTCCGGAAGGAGCAGGTGGACCCAACTATCCGAATATGTAGTCCCGGATCGGTTTGTCCTGAAAATTCCGATACCCATTCCCTATATATAACGAATAATTTAGTGTCCTCATTTGATAAGAGAGACTAAATTCTGATCCTTGGGGCAGACTTTTTATCTGGCGACATTCGCTTGATTAATCGGTCCTGGCCCGAGTATTCTGGTGACAGAGGTATTTGGAATGACGACAAGAAATTTTCGGCGCCTGTTTCCGTATGCGCTTGGCGGGTTGATGCTTGCTTCTCTGGGAGGCTGTGCGGGATCCGGCGCAGGAACAGAGCCGGTACCCCTGTCCTTTCTGGATGAAGGCGGAACCAGTGAACCTTTTCCGTCTTCCTATGCCGGGCAATATCTTGCCGGGCGCCAGGCTTTTCGTGAGAAAAATGCGGAAGAGGCGGCCCGCTATTTTGATCAGGTTCTGGCTGCTCGCCCTGAAGACGGGTTTATTCTTCAGAACACGTTCCAGGTTGCGCTGGCCAACGGTGATATGGAGCGGGCTTTGTTGCTCGCAAAGGATATCGCCGGCAGAAATGCCAAGGATGACGGCGCAGCCCAACTGATCTTGGCAATTGATCGCATCCGGGCTCAGGATTATGTCGGTGCCAGGAAGTTCCTCGCCAATACCAAATCCACCGGTTTTAATATTTTGCTGAAGCCGGTACTGACAGCCTGGGTTTATCTCGGTGAAGGTAAGCCTGAAGAGGCTATGAAAAGCCTTGATGACTTGGATCGGTATGACGGTTTTAAAGCCCTTAAATCCTATCATCTGGCTCTAATCGCAGATGTTTCAGGCAAAAAGGAAATTGCCCTTGCCCAGTATCAGGATGCGGCCAAGGGACCGGCAGGACGTGCTGTCAGGTTTGTTCAGGCTTACGGTAATTTCCTGAACGGCCAGGGGCAGGGAGACATTACCAAGGCTTTGTTTGCAGACTACCGCAAACGCTATCCGACAAGCCCGACCGCCAACCGGATGCTAGAGCAGTTTCTGGAAAATCAGACAGTTGATCCTTTGGTATCCTCACCTCTCGATGGTGCTGCTGAAGCTCTTTACAGTTCTGCAACCATTGTCGGGCAAGAGCGGGTGAGAGGCGCCGCCACCACTTATGCCCATTTCGCGCTGATGGTGAAACCGGATTTGATAGAAGCGCGTGCACTCCTTGCGGAACTCGCCGAGGATGAGCGAAAATGGGAAAAAGCGCTGGCTCTCTACCAGGCCATCCCCGATGAAACACCTTACTCTCTGAATGCCAGGATCAGGGCTGCCTGGATTGCCTATAAACTGGGCGAGACAGACAGGGCGATTGCCAGGCTTGAAAAGCTGGCCAAAGACAATCCTGATCAGATAGAGCCGCTGGTCGTTTTGGCAGATCTGAACCGGGATCTTAAAAACTGGGGACCGGCGGCGAGAGCTTATGGGAGAGCAATCGATAATATCGGAGAGGCTCAGGCTCGCTTGTGGTCCTTGCATTATGCCCGGGGCATCGCCTATGAGCGGATGAATGAATGGCCGAGTGCGGAAGCGGATCTTTTAAAAGCTCTTAAATTACAGCCTGACCATCCACAGATCCTCAATTATCTCGGATATTCCTGGGTGGACCGGGGCGAAAATCTGGAAGATGCAAAAGACATGCTGGTCAAAGCCGTTTCTCTGCGGCCAAGGGACGGTTATATCGTCGATAGTCTGGGATGGCTCTATTATCGGCTGGGTGATTTTGAAAATGCCACCAAGCAGCTTGAAAAAGCCGTGTCGTTGCAGCCAGAAGATCCGACCATCAATGACCATCTCGGCGATGCTTACTGGCGGGTTGGACGCCAAGAAGAAGCCCGTTACCAGTGGCAACGGGCACTCTGGTTAGATCCGGAAGAAAAACAGATCCCTGTTATTGAGCAGAAGCTCAAAGAAGGACTACCAGCCTTACAAAAAACTGCCCAATGATCCTGACGGGATTGGCACGTCCAAAGGTCAATCTGTTCCTTCACGTAACAGAAAGGCGTGAAGATGGGTATCATTTGCTCGAAAGTCTTGTCTGTTTCCCGGATGGGATCGGAGACAGGATCACCGTTTCTGAGGGTGACGCGCTGAGCCTTTTTGAAACGGGTCCTTTTGCCTCTCAGACGGGATGTCAGTCGCAAAATCTGATTATGAAAGCCGCTGATCTTCTGAAGCGGGAGTTTTCGGTGGGGCAGGGGGCAAAGGTCCTGCTCGAGAAAAATCTGCCTGTTGCGTCGGGAATTGGAGGTGGGTCAGCGGATGCTGCTCTTACGCTCAACCTGCTGTGTGACTTATGGAAGATTTCCATAGAGAAAGATCATCTGGAATCCCTGGCTGCTTCTCTGGGAGCAGATGTACCCTCCTGTTTGCAGAGCAGGACGGCGATGATGCGGGGTATTGGGGAGATTTTAAGTCCCGTGGAGACACTACCGGCATTTTCGATCCTGCTGGTCAATCCGGGGGTAACCGTTTCCACGCCTGCCATCTTCAAGGAACTCTCCATTCCTGAAGACCAGCCGGCGATACCCGAACGATGGGGAGAGGTGCCAAATGATATTTTCTTGTCGCTCGGCAGATGTAGGAATGATCTTGAACCGGCGGCATTTTCCCTCGTACCGGCAATAAAAAAGGTCATTAATATACTAAAGATGCAGGATGGTTGCCGTCTTGCCCGAATGAGTGGAAGCGGTGCGACCTGTTTCGGGCTTTTTGAGACCCTTGAAGAAGCTCGGGACGCGCAAAAGACTGTTGAGATGCAGCATCCCTCCTGGTGGAGTGCTGCCTCAATGGTCAATGCTGATGTGGATGCATGACAAGGAAAAGGCGGATGAGCAAAAATCTGGTACTGTTCATCGGTCTTTTACTGTCGGCCTGCAGTGATGCCGGACCGCCGGAACCGGTGAAGCCGGTAAGGTTTGCCGCTCCGCCGGTATCGGATCTCGAAACTGTCTGGAAGAATGCACTTGTCGCCATTCCGGTCCGAGGTACGACCGGTTCACTGTTGACCACAAATGCGGGCCGCGCCGGACCGCCTCAGAAATTGGCGGGGGTCGGTCCTGAAACCCGATGGCCAGTCATCGTCGTGATTGGTGGCTGCCTGCAACCGGTTGGAGCCGATCTGTTAAGAGCCCTTGCGGAGCAGGGCTACGTGGTTCTGTCCCCGGCAAGCCGGTCCCGCTTCTTTAATCCTTTGTCCTGCCAGCTCGGTCAGGGCGTTGAGCAAAATGCGCAGTCGACAACGGATATGCGAAAAACCGAAATCACCTATGTCCTTAAAAAACTGCACCAGCAAACCTGGACGGATAAGAACAATCTGTTCCTGATAGGCCTTCGCGATGGTGCCGCCGCGGTTGCCCGGTACACCGGTGATAAGGTTCAGGGTCGGGTTCTGGCTGAATGGGCATGTGGTGGTTCCGGAGCTGTTGCCGGTATTGCAGCGGAAGAAAAATCTCCTGTCTTTGCCGTTACATCGGCCCTGACGCCGACATATGCTGGAGATTGCAGCCGTTACCTCCGTCAGGGGAGCGGCAGTGAGGTTCTGGCACTGCCGCAAAAATATTCAAACAATGTCCTGCTGGAGCCTGTTATTCACACCCAATTGCTCCGGTTTCTTGATGCGCGTCTTTTCCGCTAAGCGTATCCTGTCATTTTTTTGAAATTTTGGCTTGAGATTAGAGAAGGCATTGGATAGAAAGAGGCTCCTCGTTGGGGTGTAGCCAAGCGGTAAG
>DIYE01000303.1 GCA_002428885.1 Alphaproteobacteria bacterium UBA6062 | reverse complement strand
GAACCAGGCACCGCCGTCACCGGGGATAATTCCGAGCTTGACGAAACTCTCCGCAAATTTCGCTGATTTACCGGCGATACGGATATCGCACATACAGGCAAGGTCACAACCGGCGCCGACAGCAGGACCGTTGACAGCCGCGATGGTCGGGACTTCCAAGTTATAAAAAGCCAGCGGGATTTTCTGAATGCCGTGCCGATAGCCTTGCCGAAGCTCTGTCGGTGTCCCTGCGAAAAGGCCTTCCTTATCCTTCATATGCTTGACATTGCCGCCCGCGGAGAAAGCCTTGCCTTTACCGGTGAGGATGACGCAGCGAACACTGTTATCCTTGTTGATCCGGTCGGCAGCATCCATAAAAGCATTGAAAATGAGATCGTCAGAGAGGGCATTGCGCTCCTCCGGACGATTGATCGTGAGGGTTACAATTCCCTCATTCTGTTCATAGATTAAAGGTTCAGTCATTCGGGCACTCTATCGTGAACCGGATCAATTGGAAATACTCAGACCTCGGATTTTTCCGATTTTTTAGTAGGGTTCTGTCGCCGTCTTTTGTATGGTGCGCCCATACGACCAATCAGGAACCCCTCACGTGAAGATTGCAGTTCTGGGCGCCGGTGTCACAGGTGTTACAACAGCCTATTATCTTGCCAAAGAAGGACAGGATGTAACCGTCTTTGACAGGCAACCTGCAGCAGCAGAAGAAACCAGCTTTGCCAATGGCGGGCAGATCTCCGTTAGTCAGCCTTTTCCCTGGTCAAGCCCCGACCTTCCGGGGAAGCTCCTGAAATGGATCGGCCGCGACGATGCTCCCCTCGTTTTCAGAATGAAGATGGATCCTCATTTATGGCAGTGGGGTATCCGCTATCTGTTGAACTGCCGAACTGAGACCCATTATGCCAGCGCTGGTAAAATCCTATCCCTGGCCAAGCACAGTCTTGATTGTTTAAGAGAACTGGTCAGCCAGGAAGGACTTGACTATGAGCGGCAGCAAAGAGGCATCCTGAAACTGTTTGAAGGCGATAAGGAAGCCGAAGAAGCAGAGCACCGAAGACGATGGCTGAATAATCAGGGTATCGAACAGACACTCCTGGATCGACGGGGTTGCCAGGATATCGAACCTGCTCTCGCGAGAACCCGGTCGGACTTTACCGGTGGTACCTGGTCACCACAGGATGAAAGCGGCAATGCCCGGGATTTCACCCATGCCCTGTCGGACATCTCAGAAAAGCTGGGTGTCCGGTTTCAGTATTCTGCCGATATTGCAGGGTTTGAGCGAACCGCAGACCAGATCACCCATCTCGTTGCGGATGGTAAGAAGGAAGCTTTTGACGCCTTCGTCCTATGCTCGGGTGCTTTTAGCCGCCTATTGGCTTTGAAGGCCGGCCTCTCTTTGCCGATCTATCCGGTGAAGGGATATTCAGTCAGTATCCCGGTGAATGGTTCCAACACAGCACCGCTTACCAGCATTACCGACGAAACCCGCCATATTGTCATCAGCCGCTTGGGGGATACACTGCGGGCTGCCGGAACGGCGGAGATGAACGGCTACCAGACGGATCCGAACCCCGTTCGTGAGGATATGGTCTTGCAATCCGTTATGGATCTCTTTCCGGACTGCGGAGATCCGGATCAAGCCGTCCGCTGGAGCGGCCTGCGGCCCATGACAACGGACAGCATTCCCCTGATTGGCCAGACCCGCTATCGGAATTTTTATACCAATACAGGTCATGGGCCCCTTGGATGGACATTGTCTTGCGGATCCGCCGAACTCATTGCCGGTCTTATGGCAGGCAAATCTACAAAACTTGACATTACCCCTTATTCGGTTGATCGTTTCTAGAACCTGATACCTGTATCAGGAAAGCTGCGGACAGGACCGCATAATAACAAGAACTGGACCTTCTATGTCTGCACCCCTTAATGCCGTCAGCGCTCAATCTTCCTATAAGGGGATCTTTCTCTATTGTACGGCAATCTTCCTGTTCGTCTGTATGGATAGTGTTGCAAAGCACGCGGCAACCATCTTTGATCCGACGCAGGTGGTCTGGGCCCGGTATTTCTTCCACATGGTTCTGATGACGTCCTTTCTGGCACCGAGCCAAGGGATGAAACTGGTAAGGACGGAAAAACTCGGTTTGCAGATTTTCCGTTCCATGCTGTTGCTGGGGGCAACGCTCTGCTTTTTCACGGCCCTCAAATATATTCCGCTGGCGGATGCCGGGGCTATGGGAAGCACCTCCCCTCTCTTCGTTACGGTTTTCTCGGTCCTGCTTTTGAAGGAAAAAGTCAGTTTTCGCCGCTGGACGGCCGTTGGCATCGGATTTATCGGTGCGTTGATCATTTTAAGGCCCGGGATGAATGCCGTTCATCCGGCTATATTCCTGGTTCTCGGTATGTCGGTTTTTTATGCGTCCTACCAGATTGCAACGCGCAAACTGGCCGGTGTCGACAGCGCCATTACCACACTCTTCTATACGGCCCTGGTCGGAACCATTGTCATGACAGCCGTTGTTCCATTCTTCTGGACAACCCCGTCCATGGAAGGCTGGCTTATGTTGGCCGTCGTCGGGCTGATTGGTGGTGTTAGTCATTTCATCATCATCAAGGCGCTTAGCTTCGCATCCGCCTCAACCGCAGCCCCGTTCTCTTATACACAGCTGATCTGGACTGCCATATTCGGATATGTCATTTTCGGCGACCTTCCCGACAACTATACAATTCTGGGCGCCCTAATCATCGTCGCGAGCGGACTATATATCCTGTACCGGGAGCGGATCAAAAACGCCCAATAGAGATCAAGGGAGGCTTTACTCAGGAGCACCGGGGTATCGCTCATATTGAGGGGCATCATCCTCAATAGCGTAATAGCTTTTCTTGTCACCGATAAAGACATGCATGGAAACAGGCAGTTCAACGTCTCCGTCCAGGCACCCGACAAAGATACTGGTATTGTCCCTGCCATCCATCTTCCAGAGCAGATTACTGCCGCATTTTGAACAAAAGCCCCGTTTTGCATGACCGGAAGACCGATACCAGGTCAAGCCATCATCTTTTATAAACGTAAAAGAGCTATCTTCAGCAGCCGTGGCCGCAATATGGTGGCCACTTGATTTCTGGCACATATCGCAGTGACACATAATGAGATCACGAAAAGGTCCGAAGACCCTAAATGTGACAGCCCCGCATTGACAGCTACCTGTTTTCACTTCACTTTCAGACATTCTTTTCCTCCGGGTTCGTCATCCGCCTGTCACATTTCTGGCAGAGAACCAGTATAGCCCTCTTTTATTTTCAAGATACAAAGTTACCAACATGCTTGATAGCCATACCATCACCTCTCTTCAGCAACTCGAGGACCTTTACGGCCCCGTAAACCCGCATTCCCTGGCAAAAGAAGTCCCTTCCTTGAATGAAACCTACAGAGACTGGCTGGAAAAAGCGCCGTTTGTCGCCATTGCAAGCGGTGGAAATAACGGCCTGGATTGCTCCCCAAGAGGTGATAAAACCGGAGATCTCTTCCGCATACTGGATGATCAGACGATCGCCATCCCCGACCGGAGAGGCAACAACAGAATTGATACCCTGAAAAATATTGTCGAGGATCCGAGAGTCGGGCTGTTATTTCTCATCCCAGGCATCAATGAAACCCTCCGGATCAATGGTCAGGCGAAACTGACAACAGATCCTGCCTTGCTGGAGAGTTTTTCTATAAATGGAAAACAGCCTCAGACGGTGATCATCGTCTCTATCGACGCGGTCTATTTTCAATGCGCGCGGGCTCTTATTCGCTCAGGTTTATGGAAGTCCAATCACCAGCTTTCCAAAGGCGATGTCCCTTCAGCCGGCCAGATGACAAAAGGCGCCCTACCTGATTTTGATGCACAGAGTTATGACACAGCATTGCCCGGCCGGCAAAAAGCAACCCTCTACTGAATAAACCAGCCCCCAATACATCAAATTTTAATCATATTTAGAATTAATTAACCTACACAAATAATACTATAGGCCTACTACTTTTCATCAAGTTTGGAAGAAAGACAGGCCTGAGAATGGACTTCAAACAGCTTCGTATTGCCCGGAAACTGCCCTTCCTGATCATCGGGGCTTCTTTTGTTCTAGGCCTGGGCCTTGGACTTATTGGCTATATTCAAAGTTCGACAACGGTTGATGATGAAGTTGACAAAAAACTGCAAGTGGCGCTACAGGCCCGAAAAACAGCGCTTGCTGATTATCTGAACAGCATTCAGGAAGACCTGTCAGTGACGGCTTCGAACCTGATGGTCGTGGATGCTCTTGCCGATTTTGAAAAAGGTTGGGCAGACATTGAGGGAGACCCGGAACGCTATCTCCAGAAACTCTATATTGCGGACAATAAATTCCCGACCGGAGAAAAGGAAAAACTGGATTTTGCGGCAGATGGTTCCGCTTACAGTGCTGCTCACAAGAAGTATCACGCCTGGTTCCGCAAGATGCTTTATACCAATGAATATTATGATATTTTCCTCTTTGATATGCAGGGAAATCTGGTTTACAGCGTTTTTAAGGAACTCGATTACGCAACCAATCTTCAGGATGGAAAATGGAAAAACAGCGGCCTCGGTGAGGTTTTCAGAAATGCCCTTAAAGACCTGAAGCCGGATCATCAGGCTTTTATTGATTTTAAGCCTTACGCGCCTAGCGCAGATGCGCCGGCCAGCTTTATCGGGACTCCCGTTTTCAAAGACAATAAGGCGATCGGTGTTCTAGCCTATCAAATGCCGATCAGCCGCATCAATGCTGTCATGCAGGATGCGACAGGTCTTGGTGAAACCGGTGAAAGCTATATCGTCGGCAGTGATTACCTGATGCGGAGCGACTCCCGTTTTTCCGAACAATCAACCATTCTGTCTCGAAAAGTCGATACCCCTTCTTCCAACGCAGCCCTAAAAGGCGAGACCGGAAGCGTACTCACTGAAGACTACCGCGGTGTCACTGTTAAATCCGTCTACGCGCCCCTTAACTTCATGGGAACCCGCTGGGCGATCCTGACAGAAATCGATGAAGCAGAATATTTTGAACCTATCGCCGATATGCGAAACAACATGGCACTTGTCGGTATACTGTTATTACTCGGTGTCGGCACAACGGGTGTATTTTTCGCACGGAATATTGTGAATTCCCTCGCAACCATTACAGGATCCGCCAAAAACCTGGCTGAAGGAGATTTCAAAACTCCCATTCCCATGCGGGATCGGTCTGACGAAATTGGCGAACTCGCAGAAGCTATCCAGATCTTCCAGGACAATGCCATAGAAATAAACAGGTTGGAGCAGGAACGGCTGGAGCAGAAAAAAATCGAGGAAAAGCGCCAGGAAGAGGAACGCCAAAAGCTCGAAGAACAACTGGTTGTCGCCGCAGAAAATATGCGGATCAGAGTTTCCCTGGACAATTGCGCGGCCAATATCATGGTCCTCGACAAGGATGGTAAGATTGTTTACCTGAACCGGGCTGTCGCCAGGTTGATGAAAGCGTCCGAGATCGATATTCGCAAGGAAATCTCAGGATTTGACGCAGACAAACTACCCGGTAAAGACGTGAATTCTGTTTTTCAGTCCCCTGCCAGCAAAGGCGCCGTCGTCAATGATTTACACGTTCCGCAGGAACAAAGGTTGCACTTCGGAAACAAGACCTTCGATTTGATCTCCAGTCCGGTTATTGATAGCGAACAGGAGTTTCTGGGGGCGGCGCTTGAATGGCGGGATGTCACACAGGAACTTGCTGTGCAGGCTGAAATCGACGTGCTGGTCAGTGCCGTTGTTGCCGGTGATTTCAGTCAGTCGGTCCCGCTGGAGGGCAAGGAAGGCTTTATGCGTAAACTTGCAGAAGCCATGAACCAACTTAACGTCACAATCAGCAGTGTCATTGATGATGTTGCGGCTGCCTTGTCCGCCTTGTCGGAAGGCAAGCTCACGCATCAGATTTCCAAGGAATATGATGGTACTTATGATCAGTTGAAAGAAGACAGCAACAAGACCTCTGATCAGCTCCGCGAAATCGTCGGAAAAATCATTTTCTCGGCCGGCAAGATCGGTTCTTCTGCGCAGGAAATCCAGGCTGGCAGCCAGGATCTGTCCCATCGAACGGATTCTCAGGCTTCAAGCTTGCAGCAGACAGCCGCAACCATGAAACAACTGGCCGATACCGTAAAACAGAATGCCGTGAATGCGCAGCAGGCCAACAAGCTGGCCATCAATGCCCACAAGGTAGCTGAAAATGGCGGCGATGTTGTTTCGCGCTCCATCTCTGCCATGTCTGACATTGAAGCATCTTCCAAAAAGGTTTCAGAAATTATCAGCGTCATTGATGAAATAGCCTTCCAGACCAACCTGCTTGCACTCAATGCGTCCGTCGAAGCGGCCTGGGCCGGTGACGCCGGGAAAGGTTTCGCGGTCGTTGCTGCCGAAGTTGGTACGTTGGCTCAACGGACGGCAACAGCCGCAAAAGATGTGAAAAACCTCATCACCAGCAGCGAAAATCAAATCAAAGGTGGCGTGGAACTGACCAATGATACCGGCAACGCGCTCACTGAGATTGTCAGCGCCATTAAGAATGTGACCGACATTATTTCAGAAATAACGGCTGCCAGCGAAGAACAGGCCCGAGGCATCGAGGAAACCAATAGCTCCATTTCCTCCATGGATCAGATGACGCAGCAAAATGCAGCCCTCGTACAGCAAAGCCTGTCATCCGCCGAAGCCTTGCAGTCAGAGTCAATCTCCATGAGCGACCTCGTGCAGTTCTTTGACTTGGGGAAAGATAAAAAGCGATCTGCCTAATCATCCATATTTCAAGCGTTGACCATAATTATACATTATATATAATGTATAATTATGGCAGTCGTTTTTCAGACAAAAAAACAAATCGCGACGGAGCAACTTAGGCATGCCATCCGGATTGGGCGGTATCAACCGGGTCAACCGCTTCGGCAAAATGATATTGCCCTAGATCTGGGCCTTAGCAGTACACCGGTCAGAGAGGCACTGTCGGAATTGAATTCGGCAGGCCTCGTTGTCTACGAGCAACATCGTGGAAACCGGGTTGCAACATTGAATCTGGATCGGATTGAGCAGGTTTACACAGCCCGGAAAATTATTGAGCAAGAGACCGCCAGACTTGCCCTTCCCCATCTTGATCGGGAGGCTATTACCGACCTTGAAGATCTGCTGATCGATATGGAACGGCACAGAAGGCGTCAGAGATACGAAGATCTGGTGGTTGCTGACGAAAAATTCCACAAACGTATTTATGCCGGAAGCCATAACAGCTTTCTAATCTCGGCCATCGACAATCTCTGGAATAGTTTTCCCCGGTATTTTATGTGGAATATCGAAGATCGGATTGATCAATCAATGATCGAACATCGAGACATGATTGACGCCCTTAAATGGGGAGATGAGACAGCCTTTCTGGAAACGGTCAGTGATCATCTGGATCACTCCCTTGCCGCCATTCGCAATCATATCACTGCGCAGGATGGTGATCTCCAGCAAATTTGAACAGATCCGCAGCGCGTTTCTTTATGTGACTGAAAGCTTTGACGCGATTGCAGCGGGCCGCGGAACCCGTTAAAAGGCTGATATGGATATCAGTATATTACTCAACGGACTTCTGCCGGTTTTCGGAATTATGCTTCTCGGGTTTTTTCTCAGGAAGCGTGTCCTGAAAGAGGATACCCATTGGGTTCCCATCGAAAAGATTACTTTTGTCGTCCTGATCCCCAGCTTTATCATCAACACACTTGCGGGTGCGGATATGTCAGCCATCGATATCTGGCCTATTGTCCTGACCCTGCTGCTGGCGTTGTTCGGCACAATGATCCTGCTGGTCCTGCTCTATCCATCCCTGACCCGAGGACAACAGCAAAAAATTGCTGCTTATACGTCCCTTTTCCAGACATCCACCCGCTTTAACGGATTTGTCGCCCTGGCCCTGGTTGCCAACCTGTTCGGGGAGACGGAAATTGCCATTGTAGCACTGGGACTCATAACACTGATGCCGGTCATCAATATCGTCAATATCACCATGCTAACCTGGCTGCTGACGGATAAAAAACTCTCCCTGCTGGATGTGTTGAGCAAGATCCTCAGGAACCCTATAATTCTAGGCTGCCTGATCGGTATTCTTATCAATTTAAGCGGCATCTCCCTCTGGAAGCCTCTATCTGAATCTCTTTCCATGCTGGGCAAAGCATCCCTGAGCATTACACTTCTTTCCGTAGGAGCAGGTCTGCAGTTATCAGATCTTGAGGCAACGCGGAAGAAACTCATAATCTCCGTCTTCCTAAAGTTGATCTTCCTTCCGGGATTGGTGGCGATTTTCGGGCTGTTGTTCGGCCTTCAGGAGATTGAACTGGTTGTTGTCATGATCATCGCTTCCATGCCAACGGCCGCAAACGGTTATATCCTGGCAAGAGAGATGGGCGGAGACGCACCGCTTTATGCAAACGCCTCCTCTCTTCAGGTTCTGCTGTCTATTCTTACGATCCCGCTCTGGATAGAAGTCGCGTATCGTTTCTTCTAAAGCCTTCAGCTCACCCGATCGTCAGCCAGGTCGAAGTAGGTTTCCGGACGACGGTCGCGGAAGAACTGCCAGTTATTCCGGATCTCGCGGATCATTCCCATATCCATATCGGCAACGATCAGTTCATCCTTATCTTCAGAACCCTGTGCAATAATTTCGCCGCGCGGATTAACCACATAGGAGGATCCGTAAAATTCCCCGATATTCCAGGGGCCCTCGGTCCCGGGCCGGTTCGTGGCTCCGATATAAACGCCGTTGGCAACGGCAGAGGCCGGCTGCTCCAGTTCCCAAAGATACTGGCTGACGCCTTTCACGGTTGCAGATGGATTTACAATATATTCTGCACCGTTCAGCGCCAGAGCCCGCCAACCTTCCGGGAAATGCCGGTCATAACAAATATAAACCCCCAGCTTGCAATAGGCGGTCTCGAAGACAGGCCAGCCGGAATTACCCGGACGGAAGAAGAATTTCTCCCAGAAACCGGCCACTTGCGGAATATGGGTTTTGCGGTATTTGCCGAGATAAGTCCCGTCCGCATCAATGACAGCCGCTGTATTGTAGTAAATACCGGTCTTTTCCTCCTCATAGATCGGTACCACGATGACCATGTTATATTTGCGGGCATATTCCTGCATAAGATTAACGGTCGGACCGTCCGGCACTTTTTCCGCTGCCGCATACCATTTGGAATCCTGAGACGGACAGAAATAAGGCTGATTGAAGACCTCCTGAAAACACAGAACCTGAACACCCTGCCGGCCCGCATCCTCAATTAAGGGGATGTGAGCCTCAATCATCAGATCACTGATTTCCTTCGGCGTCATATCCGTGTTGCCCTTCAGGCCAACCTGAATCAAACCGGATTTTACGATTGTCATAAGTCCTCTCCTGCCAGTTTTTCTATGAAATAGATGATTTTTTTATTTTTTGACCATTTGGTCAGGATTTTAGCTATCCTTTTTTAAAAGGCAAAGGTAAAATAGAGAAAACTGTTCCAGCCTAAAGGGCATGGATCGGTCACTGAGCTAGAACCAGGATAACAGGAGGTGGGTATGTCAGTCTTGATCAGAGGCGGCACGGTCGTCACATCTGAAACCAGTTTCAGAGCGGATGTCTATACCGAGGACGGGAAAATCAAAGCCATCGGCGACAGTCTCGAGGCACCGTCCGGTGCGGAAATCATTGATGCCGGTGGTCAGTATGTGATGCCCGGCGGCATTGATCCCCACACCCACATGCAGTTACCCTTTATGGGAACCGTCGCATCGGAGGATTTCTATACCGGTACAGCGGCAGCACTCGCCGGCGGGACAACGCAGATTATCGATTTCGTGATCCCGGACCCGGAAGAGCCTCTGATGGAAGCCTACCAGAAATGGCGCGGCTGGGCCGAAAAATCTGTCGCCGATTACAGCTTCCATGTGGCCATCACCTGGTGGGACGACACTGTTCACCGGGATATGGGTCTGCTCGCCGAGAATGAAGGCATTAATTCCTTCAAGCATTTCATGGCGTATAAGAACGCCATTATGGTATCGGACGAAATGATGATGGCCAGTTTTAACCGCTGCCGTGAATTGGGTGCCATGGCCACCGTCCATGCTGAAAACGGTGAAATGGTTTATTATCTGCAGCAGGAAATGCTGAAAAAAGGGATTACCGGGCCGGAAGGTCACCCTCAGTCCCGGCCACCGGAAGTAGAAGGTGAAGCCGCCAACCGGGCCATCCGCACGGCGCAGGTTTTGCAAACCCCGGTTTATATTGTTCATGTATCCTGCAAAGAATCACTGGAAGCCATCACGCGAGCGCGGCTGGAAGGGCAGCGGGTTTTCGGAGAAGTGCTGGCAGGCCATCTGCTGATCGATGACAGCGTTTACTATCACGAAGATTTCGAATATGCAGCGGCCCATGTCATGAGCCCGCCTTTCCGCCCAAAAGATCATCAGCGGGAATTGTGGCGGGGTCTGCAGGCCGGTAACCTGCAAACCACGGCTACCGATCACTGCTGCTTCTGTGCCCCGCAGAAAGCTGCCGGTCGCAACGACTTCACCCAGATCCCCAACGGAACCTCCGGTGTGGAAGACCGCATGGCGGTTCTATGGCATCACGGGGTTAATCAGGGCAAGCTGACCATGAACGAGTTTGTCAAAGTAACCTCAACCAATGCTGCGCAGATTTTCAATATTCATCCGCGTAAAGGCTCCATCAGTGTCGGCGCCGATGCGGATATCGTTGTCTGGGATCCGGAAATGACCCGGACAATCTCCGTGAAGACTCATCATCAAAATGTGGATTTCAATATCTTCGAGGGTATGGAAGTCAAAGGTAGCCCAAGTCATACCATCAGCCAGGGTAACGTCGTCTTCAAGGATGGTCAGCTTAATGTGGTCAAAGGAGCCGGCCACTATATCAAGCGCCCGACATTCAATACGCATTTCGACGCCCTTAAAATCCGCCGGGACATGACGGCGCCGCGCAGCGTTCAAAGAGCACCGGCCGCAGCCGAATAACGGTTGTTTCCGTAGGGACAGGGAGTCGGGACCTGTGTCAACCCGGCTCCCTCCCTTTCCTTAAGCCCCTGCCGACGTGCCGGGGCTTTTTTTATGGCAATTTGCCGAGCTTCGCTATTTCACCGGTTTGGTGGAGTTTTTGTATTTCACGATCAACATCGTCCACCAAACTCTCGTATTTTCTGTTTAGATAGTGAAAGACGTCAAAGGAGAGCAGTGGTTTTCCACGGGTTATTAATTGCCGGACATTTTCTTTCTTTTGGATTTCCCGTTCAAAATTGTAACCGGTTGTTATAGCCACATCAATGCCACCTTTCAGGAGTTTTTCCAGAAGCTGAGCATTATTTTCAACTTGCACGACATTAACGCTTTCGACCCTTTTTTCAGCCCAGAGGATACCCCGTACTATCCCCACACGAAATTCATCCAGACCATCCATCCTGTTAATAGCACTACCATTCAGGGTATAGGCATATCCTTGAAAGGTCATAAGCGGCGTGGGAATACGGACAAGGTCGGGATATTCCGAACCGACGCTTTTAATTCGAAAAATCTCGCCATCGGTCTCTCCGCGACCAGCAGCTTCCAGAGATCTTCTGGCTGGAAGAGTTATGAAGCGGACATCAATACCGATGGACGCATAAATCTTCTTAAGGATATTGGCTCCCGCTTTATGGGGGTGACTTCCAAGGATCTGCGAAAACACCAGACTATCAGGCTTTTCGTCCGCCTTAACATCCATTCCAGCACTGAAAAACAACAGAAAAAGAGCAAGAAGAGAGGCAGATCTCACATATATCATGCCGGGCTATCACTTATCTAAATAGTATCAATACGAACTGAGGTAATATCGCAGTCTATCATATTTGTCCAAAAATGACACGCACCGGAGGACGTAAAAAAGAGGACGCATGAAGCGTCCTCTTTCGGAAACGCGGACCTCGCAGGCCCATGGATCGCTGTTATTTTATCTTACTCGCCATATCCCAGATTTCCTGGGTATAAGCACCGACAGGCGTTTTACTGATAACAGGCGCGGATTTACCGGACAACAAGGTTGCCACTGTGCGCTTATAGGCAGCCTCATTCAGACGTCCCAGTTTATCATTACCGATCAGCTTGGCGATTTCGCCCATCATACGACGTTGATGCTTTTCTGTCTGTGCACCGGTTGCGTCATTTTCAAGAACAATATCAGCGGCTTCGTCATTATTCTTCACGGCATAATCCCAGCCTTTCAGGGAGGCTTTAACAAACCGCGCCAGCTTGTCTTTCATCTTGGCGTCTTTCAGGCTGTCTTCAAGAACATAAAGGCCGTCTTCGAGGGTTGCGACCCCCTGCTCTTCATATTTAAAAACGCTGAGCTCTTCGGGTTTGAGACCTGCGTCAATAACCTGCCAATATTCGTTATAGGTCATGGTAGAGACACAAGCCGCCTGTTTCTGAAGGATCGGATCTACATTGAACCCCTGTTTCAGAACCGTAATATCGGCTCCGGTTCCGTCGGTTTTCAAACCCAGTTTGTCCATCCAGGACAGGAACGGATATTCATTACCGAAGAACCAGACACCCAGGGTTTTGCCTTTGAAGTCGCTGGACGCCTTAACCCCCATGTCCTTGCGACAGGTCAGCATCATACCGGATTTCGAAAAGACCTGAGCAATATTAACGAGCGGCACACCCTTTTCACGAGTAGCGAGTGCGGACGGCATCCAGTCGATGACCACATCGGCACCGCCGCCTGCCAGAACCTGGGCCGGCGCGATATCAGGACCACCGGGTTTGATGGTGACATCCAGCCCGACCTCTTCATAAAAACCTTTATCTTGTGCGACATAGTAACCGGCGAACTGTGCCTGGGTTACCCACTTCAACTGCAGTGTCAGTTTATCTGCGGCCTGAGCCGACAAAGCGGTCAAACTCATCAGGGCGGCAGATGCCAGTAAACTGATTTTCTTCATGATGTTACTCCTCTCCTGTTCAGACTGTTTTCAGCGTTTCTTCCCTTATTATTTTTCTCTTATTATCTGTCATAAAATCCTGACCGTCCAGTCAAGAAACTACCCTCGGGCGCTTCTGTAGGAGGGATGCCAGAATGTTAGTGTTCTCTCAACAAGCGCCAGGATGCCGTAAAATGCAGATCCTGCGACCGCTGCAATAGCAATGGTCGCCCAGACAATATCCACATTCATACGCCCGACTTCCGTTGAAATCCGAAACCCCATACCAACAATCGGCGTGCCGAAAAATTCCGCGACGATTGCGCCAATCAGGGCAAGCGTAGAGTTGATTTTTAACGCATTGAAAATAAAGGGTAATGCGTTCGGCAAGCGGACGAATAGCAGGGTCTGGAAATAACTGGCCGCATAAGACCGCATCAGATCCTTTTCCAGATGACTGGTGGCATCCAGACCGGCCAGCGTGTTGACCAGCATGGGAAAGAAAGTCATGACAACGATCACCGCTGCCTTGGACTGCCAGTCAAACCCGAACCACATCACCATGATTGGCGCTATACCGACAATGGGAATGGCGCTGACAAGAGAGCCAAGAGGCAGCAGCCCTCGCTGCATAAAGGGAACTTTATCCACCAGAATAGCCACCAGAAAGCCCGATCCGCAGCCCATGGCGAATCCACTGAGGACGGATTTCACAAAAGTCTGGTAGAAATCACCGGCCAGAATATCCCCATTCCCCAAGATGGCCGCCCAAATCAAAGACGGGCTCGGCAACAGAACTGAGGGAATCTGAAATCCGGTCGTTATCACCTGCCAAAGATATAAAAGCCACATGCCAAACAAAGCAGGCACGACCAGAGAGATTATCCGCCCCCCCTTGATGGCTGACATCATCTCCATGGCCCGCCAGGCAAAAAAGCCCAGACCGATGACATACAACCAGAGCCCGAGCGCCCCGAAAGAATGGCTGCTGTCTGCGGCTATCAAAGTGAGCGGCGCGTTAGCACCAACCAGCACACCGATCGTGACGAGGATGGCCGGAACAGGCCCCGATCCTTTCCTAATCAGCTGAAAAATCGCGATGAGGGCGCTGATTAACGCGGGTATCAGCGCCCCCATGCTATTGGCCCAATAGAGATCCCCCTCTCCCACGCTGCCTATCGGCAGGAACAGGGCCAATAACGTCAAAACGAGAAAAGCAAGCAGCGGCCGGTCCATATCTGATAATCTCATCATATCCGATATCCCATCCGTGTCATAACCAGCTTCTCAATTACACCCGCCGCATAGACCAACAGCATTCCAAGAACGGAGGCCACGATCAGTGCCGACCAGATCTGAATGGTCTGCCCATAGTAAGAGCCGCTCAAAAGCCGTGCACCGATCCCGGCTACGGCGCCGGTTGGCAATTCACCAACGATGGCGCCCACCAGACTGATGGCGACAGCCACTTTCAGGCTCGCGAACAGAAAGGGAATGGAGGCAGGCACCCTCAATTTCCAGAAAATCTGCGATGTAGAGGCGCTGTAGGTTCTCATCAGATCAAGCTGCAGCACATCAGGGGAGCGCAGTCCTTTCACCATGCCGATGGTGATCGGAAAGAAACACAGATACATGGATATAATGGATTTAGGGAGGAGGCCGGTAATCCCCATATTGCCGAGAACCACAATAATCATCGGGGCGATGGCCAGGATGGGAATGGTCTGAGAGGCAATAACCCAGGGCATCAGACTGCGATCCAGGGTGCGCACATGAACAATACCGACAGCCAGCAAAATCCCCAGGACACCGCCCATTGCAAAACCCAGCAGGGTAGCCGACGTGGTTATCCAGGCGTGATACACAAGACTTCGCTTGGACGTGATCTTCTTCTGGAAAACCGTTTTATTAATCTCAACAGCGATCTGATGGGGCGCCGGCAGGATTGGACGCTCCATGGACCAGGCATCGTCAATCAGCTTTCCGGTATACCAGGTGACGTTGTTTCTTTCGTAATTGGAAATGAGCGTATCCTTATTCAGATACACCGCCCCTGCATACCAGATGACGACCAGGCTCAGGACCACTGCCAGAACGGGAATGGTCTTACCATGATAGAGTCGGTGCCAGAGACTCACGCTAGCTCCACCGCTCAGAACTGCTTCAGTCATCGTAGGAATGCCCCGCCCGCAGCCCTTCCCGGACCCTATGGGCAATTTCCAGGAATTCCGGCGTCTCGCGAATATCCAGCGTCCGATCCCTTGGCAAGTTGCAATCGATTACATCAATGATCTTGCCCGGCCGCGGTGACATCACCACGATCTTGCTGGATAGAAAGACGGATTCCGGAATGGAGTGCGTCACGAAAATCACTGTTTTTCCAGTCTGGTCCCACAGCCTGAGAAGTTGTTCATTCAAATGATCCCGGGTGATTTCATCAAGTGCACCAAAGGGTTCATCCATCAGCAGCAGATCCGGCTCGACCGACAAGGCGCGGGCGATGGATACCCGCTGCTGCATACCGCCGGACAATTGCCACGGGAATTTCTTCTCGAACCCTTCCAGATTAACCAGCGATAAATTTCGGGCCGCCCGTTCCTGCTGCTCAGCCTTTGGAAGCCCCATGATCTCAAGCGGCAACATGATATTCTTCTGGACAGAACGCCAGGGATACAGAGCTGGAGCCTGGAATACATAGCCATAAGCCCGCTGTTCGCGGGCTTCAGCGGGTGTCATTCCGTTGACGGATATATGGCCGTTTGTCGGTGTTTCCAAATCGGCAATCACCCGCATAAGCGTTGTCTTGCCGCAGCCGGAAGGGCCAATAAAGGAAACGAAGTCACCGGTATTGATGGTCAGATCCACGTCACTCAGGGCGTGAACCGGCGTATCCGGCGTCTCGAATATCAAATTCAGCTTCTCAATCTCGATGACCGGCTTTCCCAATTCAGTCATCGCACTTGTCCCTGCTTCGGGCTCCAGTGGTCGGTGCATCCCAATGCCTCACCCTTCTCTAATAGAGCACTTTATTCTACCAGGAACCAAAAGTGCTCTTTGCTCCCAGAGGGCGCGTCCCCTATTCTTCGAAAGGAGTTAGAGCGCCCCGCATGCTTTTACGAATTTCCCGTCAGGCTACATTCGCCCGTTCCACAACGGCATGCAACAAAACATTACAACCGGCAGCCAGATCTTCAGGCGTTGCCTCTTCCGCTTCGTTATGGCTGATACCATTTTCACAAGGTACAAAGATCATGCCTGTCGGTGCAACCCGATTGATGTAGCAGGCATCATGACCGGCCCCGGAAATGATGTCCATATGGCTGTACCCGGCAATTTCCGCACCTGAGCGGACCGCATTCACGCAGTCACTATCAAACTCAACCGGCGGAGAATACCAGATCTGCTCGAACTTCAATTCATAACCGCCTTCAGAAGCGGTTTTCTCTGAAAAGCTGCGCAGTTCCGCATTCATCTTAGAGAGGATCTCATCTTTCGGATGCCGGAAGTCGACGGTGAAGAAGACTTCACCCGGAATGGTGTTTCGGGAGTTGGGACTGCTCTGGATCAAGCCAACAGTTGCGCAGGCATAAGGCTGGTTATCCAGGCCAATCCGGTTCACTTCACCAACGATTTTAGAAGCCGCAACCAGCGCATCCTTGCGGCGTGCCATAGGGGTCGGCCCTGCATGCGCTTCCTGACCGGTGATGGTAATTTCATACCAGCGCTGTCCTTGCGCGCCCTGCACAACACCGATGGTCTTCTCCTCATGCTCAAGGATGGGTCCCTGCTCGATATGCGCTTCAAAGAAGGCCTTGATTTCCCGGCCGCCGACCTCTTCCGTGCCGGCATAACCGATCCGCTTTAATTCTTCTCCCATGGTCTTGCCATCAAGATCCGCACGACTGAGGCCATATTCCAAATCAAACACACCGGCAAATACGCCGGATGACACCATAGCCGGCGCAAAACGGGAACCTTCTTCATTGGTCCAGACCGCCACTTCAACCGGGTGTACCGTCTGCACATCATAGTCATTCAGGGTTCGGAGGACCTCAAGCCCTGCCAGAACGCCGTAAACACCATCATACTTTCCGCCTGTGGGCTGGGTATCCAGGTGAGATCCCATCATAACCGGCGGCAAATCATCATTGGCTCCGGCGCGGCGGGCAAAAACATTACCCATCTTATCGACTTTAATTGTGCAACCTGCCTCTTCACACCAGCGGGAAAACAGATCCCGGCCTTCCCGGTCCAGGTCCGTCAGCGCCAACCGGCAACAGCCCCCTTTTTCTGTGCCGCCGATTTTTGCCATTTCCATGAGACTGTCCCAAAGACGATCCCCTGTTACATTCATATTTTTCATTATGTCACCACTTATTCTGCTGCTGACCGGTGCGGATTCCGCGGGTCCTGGTTCCAGTTCATGTAGGGCTTGCCGTTATCCACCTGCACCATGCTAATGCATTCATCCACGGGACAGACAAGTGCACACAGATTACACCCTACACATTCCTGGTCCACAACTTCATAATGACGATCACCCTTTACCCGACCTGCGGTGATCGCCTGGTGAGAGGTATCCTCACAGGCAATATGACAGAGACCGCACTTGATACATTTGTCCTGGTCGATCAGAGCCTTCACATCGTAATTCATATTGAGCTGGTTCCAATCGGTCACATTACCCGACGCCAACCCCCTGAAATCATCGATGCTTTTATAGCCTTTGCTATCCATCCAGTTGGAGAGACCCGTCTTCATATCATCCACGATCTTGAAACCGTGATGCATGGCCGCCGTGCATACCTGTACGGTTCCGCAGCCAAGCGAGATAAACTCCGCCGCATCCCGCCAGTTGGAAATTCCGCCGATCCCAGAAATCGGAATATTCTGACATTCCGGATCCCGGGCAATTTCCGCCACCATATTGAGGGCGATCGGTTTTACGGCCGGACCGCAATAACCGCCATGGGCTCCCTTACCATCCACGGTCGGGGTTGGCGCCATGATATCCAGATCGATATTGACGATGGAATTAATGGTGTTGATCAGCGAAACCGCATCCGCCCCGCCCCGGACGGCCGCACGGGCTGACATCCTGACATCCGTGATATTCGGTGTCAGCTTGACGATCACCGACATATCCGTGTGTTTCTTACACCAGGCCGCCACCATTTCCACATATTCAGGCACCTGCCCGACGGCAGATCCCATGCCCCGTTCCGACATACCGTGAGGACATCCGAAATTGAGTTCAACCCCGTCAGCGCCGGTTTCCGCGACGCGGGCCAGGATCTTTCTCCAAGGTTCTTCCTCACACGGCACCATCAGGGAGACAATGATCGCCCGATCCGGCCAGTTCTTTTTGACTCGTGTGATCTCTTCCAGATTTACATCCAGCGGACGATCGGTGATCAGTTCAATATTGTTAAGCCCGGCCATCCGCTGACCGTTATAATTGATCGCACCATAACGGGAGGATACATTGACCACCGGTGGGTCTTCGCCGAGGGTCTTCCAGACCACGCCGCCCCAGCCGGCCTCAAAGGCCCGGACCACATTGATCTCTTTATCCGTCGGCGGCGCACTTGCCAGCCAGAAAGGATTGGGAGTTTTAATGCCTATGAAATCATAGCTCAGATCTGCCATTGTTTTTCTCCCTTAACCCTTCAGGTATTCGTCGATCGCGTGGGCGGCCAGTTTTCCATCCTGGACGGCTGTCACCGTCAGATCTTCACCGCCCAGGATGCAATCACCGCCTGCATAAATCCCCGGAACCGAGGTCGCCTTGGTATCGTCAACAACAATCCGTCCTTCCCGCACGTCAAGGCAGGCGGCGCTCTCCGTTACCGGATCCGGAACGAAAACCTGACCGATGGCTTTAAAGATCATATTGGCCTGCACTGTGAAGGTTTCCCCGGTACCGTTCATCCGGCCATCCGCATCAACGGCGGTATATTCAAACGCCATCCCTGTTACGACCCCGTCGCTGGACAGGATCTTTGATGGTTTGGCGTAGTGCTTGATTGTCACCCCGTTTATTTGCGCATATTCCTGCTCATGATGGGTCGCGCTCATGGCTTCAGGGCCGCGGCGATAAACGAGAGTTACATCTTCAGCTCCCAGGCGCTTCGCCTGCACTGCCATATCAATGGCTGTATTACCGCCGCCGATCACGACAACCTTGCGGCCAATTGCCAGATCTGTCTTGGTTTCCGACTGACGGAGCTGGGCGATATAATCCACCGCGTTATAGACACCCTGCAGCACCTCCCCTTCAAGGCCAAGAGACCGAACAGCTCCAAGGCCACCGCCAAAGAACACGGCGTCATGATCTTCTTTCAGGCCTGAGAGTGAAATATCCCGGCCCAAAGCCTTGCCGTATTCGACGGCGATCCCGCCGAGGCTAAGGATAAAATCGACCTCTTCCTGCGCAAAATTATGAGGCACTTTATACGCGGCGATACCATATTCATTCAGGCCGCCTGCTTTCTCTTTCGCCTCATAGACCGTTACCTGATGACCCAGCATGGAAAGTCGGTGTGCAGCCGATAATCCGGCAGGTCCGGCACCGACCACAGCAATATGTTTACCGGTTTCCGCCGCTCGCTCGAAGGGTTGCTCTCCCTTATCCATCAGCCAGTCCGTTGCAAAGCGCTGCAGCTTGCCGATGGTGACCGGCTTACTTTCCTGGGCTGTCCGGACACAAGCTTCCTCGCATAGGATTTCCGTAGGGCAAACCCTGGCGCAGGCCCCGCCCATGATATTCTCATTCAGGATATCAACGGCCGATCCGCGATAATTACCGGTCTGGATTTTGCGAATGAAATTGGGGATATCAATCCCCGTCGGACAGGCCTCCATACAAGGTGCATCATAACAGAAGTAGCATCTGCTGGCTTCAATATGCGCCTGCCGCGGATCCAGCGGCGGATACATGTCCTCGAAATTCTCTGAGAGCTCGTCAGCCGACAGACGCCCGGCTGCGATACCTGCGATATCACCCATCTTGAATGTTCCTAGCCCAGTTAAACTTGATCCGGCTTAACACCGGTTTTGTCCCTTAAGAAAAAGCTTAACTGCAATCTGACCAAATGGTCAAGAAAAAATCTGACCATTTGGTCAGGATTTTAACGCGCAAATTTGAACACTCTTTATTTTCCTTGCACTTTTTGCCTTAGCATAATTCCCAATATTCACGTGGTAAAAGAGCTTTTGGTCTGATTACAGCACCAACCTACACCCGAAATATAATTACATAATATCTTCATTTGCCCTTAATGCGATTTCCAGATAAGTATAAAAGAAAAACATTATTATCGACGGGGGAATTCAATCAAATGTGGACTTATAAGTTCCCATACAGGGAACCTCTGACTGCTTCTGAACGTATACAATATCATGCTCATGCAGAGCTGTTTAGAGCGATGAATATCGGAAGGCAGGTTGCCTTCGTTGGTTCAGGGGTCTCAACAGCGTTCGGTCAGCTTACCTGGGATGAAATGACCCTCCTAACCATTAACGCCGTCGACCAGGAATATCGCAATCAGGTTTTTGATGAAGACGGTAGGCTAACCGAATGGAAACCTCTGCACTCATCGGCAGATCGTCTTCATTCTTCGCTAAGGGAACAACTTGGCAAAGATTCATTACACAATGAAAGGTTTTATAGGAAGAACATTAACGAGCATTATTACTATTATTACAGTCCGATAAATGCGACTTACTCAACAAAAATAGACAATACAACAACAATTCTGGCTCTCTGCACAGATTTGGCAAAAGCTCTTGGCAATGGCTTATTTGTAAAAGAATTTGTGGCTAGTCTTTTCAAAGCTTCACCACTTGAATTATTTTTATACCGCCTGTCTCTGTTACAAGGACAAAGAAAAGGTACTGCCTTCTATCGCTTCTTCTGCAAAGCCAATCTAACAAGCATTCTGGGAAAATATGCATCTATACCCGATATTTCTTCAGAAGTAGAATCCCACTTTGTAAAGAAAGAAAGAAATACAGGAATATCGACAATCGAAAAACTAAGAAAAAAAACCAAAAACTGTTTTCTTTAAGCTGTTTAGATTTAGAAATATTTATTTGGAAAGAAGTTTTATATTGCTTTAAAAATATAAAAGAAACTGCCTATCTGTTTCCAATACTCCTGTATTTTAATAAGATTTTTGACCCCTCTAAGGGCCCGAACCCCCTTAAAGTACTTGTTGAAGACTGGCATATCACCCGCTTCGTTACGACAAACTATGACATGGAAATTGAGAAGTACTTTCTCAACCATCAGTTTTTCACCCCTCAAACTGGGCAAGAAGATGCGTTCAACTCTGGCCTTAATGCCCAAAATACAAACCCGCTTTCTGCAGAGAATGGATATGGTGGCAAGCTTATATCATCATCAATCAGTTCGGAGAATATTGGTGATTTAACAGATTTTTCGGCTCTGACAACAAGAGATCATATTCGGGTCCTGCATTTACATGGTCGCGTAGATCTACCTAAAGACATGGTCATCACAGAATATGACTATCAAAATCTGTATCTTAGAAGCAGTATAACACGACGCGCATTTGACGAAAGCGTTCGGACACTTTTTGCCGGCAACGACGTTGTCTTCTTGGGATTGGGAATGAGTGAGTCCGATGTCCTTCGTCCTATGCGGGAATTTATGTCTGATGGTCAAAACACTGCCAAGCACCGGGAAGGTGTGATTGCCATCCTTAAGGAAAACGACAAACAGAAATCTGCCGCTCGTGCCATCGGTTTGAAAACACAATACGACATTAATTCAATCCTCTATACAGATGATGAAAAAAAAGTTGAATTTAAGAAGGTCAAACCTCTCAAAACGATCATTGACAAAATGATTAAGTCGCGTAGATCCACAAAAGCGTTTTCCGAGCATTTTGAGAGCAAACTAAAAAGACTGGCAATACAGCAAACCGAATGGTGGCAGGCTATTGTCTCAGCTCCAGACGGCAGAAAAGGACAAACAGGTCTTGTACCGGATCATAAAGGCAGATCTCTGAATGGTCGATACGCCTTGTACAGAAAAACTTATCTAGTTTCTATCAACAAAACAGTATCAGAACCCGATAAAATACCGACTGAAAACAATTTAAACCATCAGTTAGTATGGTCCAGACGCCAACTCCTCAATCCGGATATTTATATAGATAAACCGTCTCTTCCTCCTGAAACATTCATCAAAGATATCAAGAATAGATTCGAAAATACCTTAAAATACAAAGAGCGACGGGCAATTATTATTGCGGGGGATCCTGGTGTTGGGAAAGGAACATTTGTCAGCAGCCTACAAGAAAACCATAGATGCCTTTTTGACTATGATAATCTTCAAATCGTTCACGCGTTTCATGGCGACCCTCGTTATTCTTCTGACTTTAATTCTGTTATTTCAGCTTTTACCCGGTTTGTAGCAGGGCGCTTGAAGTGGTTGCAAATCCTTGAACAACACCCTCGTAAAAGAAAATGCACTGAAACAGATCATGAACATATCAAGATAGCTGAACGAGATACATTTGAAAAATCAGTAAAGGAAAACCTTCTCCCTCGTCATCAAACCAGCGCAATGGGGCGCCTCTCTTATCTCAAATCCCTGCTTCTAGAATTTGAAAAACTGGCCAAGAAACATCACCACAGACTTTTTGTCTGCTTATCTTGATCTTTTGTGTGATGAGCGAGGTTGGGAATACAATAAGTTACACAGACGTTTTCTCCAACTCTTAACATCCAAAAGACTTGAAACTATCCCAGTCGATTTTGTTTTTGTCGTTTCAACGGAAAAACCACTTATAAACAGCCTCGAAAATTCCGCGGCTGTGCCATATCGCAACCGTTTCCTGCTAAAGCAGCTACCTTTTGAAGAAAGAGATTGGTTGAAATTCAGCAATAAGAAAACTGACAAAAGGATTGAAGAATATATCAATAAAATATTGCCTTTAGGGGAAAAAACGACCGCTCCATATCTAAAAGAAATGGTATCTAAACGGATCTCGGTACATGTCTGGTTGCGCAACCTTATCCGTATTTATCTATCAACCAACACGGGATCGGGATCTGTTCCATCTGGAGATAAAGCGCGACGCATCTTTTTTTTAAAAAAGGCATTTAAAAAACTGGAACTGTATGCTTCCAGACACAACCTTCAAAAAGTCCTGGCCGAAATACTGGTTATCTATGAGAATTTTGATCTTCAAATCCGTAAAAATGAGAAAAGTGCGCAAATATTTAGTGTTATTCTTCATCGCCTCGCCTTCTTTTCAACACCTGTTGAACGAGGTGTATTAGCCAGTTGCCCGGATATCATAGAATTATACAATAAACACAATGGTGGAAGCGTAACCGAGAAAGAGATAGCAGCTTTTCTCGAAGAATACTTGGCAGAACTCCATAACAGAGGCCTTCTTACGAAAGTCTTAGGGGGCCGGACAACCAAGCATCCCGCCAGTTCCGATAACGATGACAAAGCAGAATATAACTGCCGATATATCCTGCACAGTCTACTTCGCAAGCATCTTGAAAAGAAAATGGATTATTCCATTTTTGATAGCGGAGAGCATACTTTTTATGATGTTTCTCTCTATATGACCCAACCCAGACATTTGCCCAAACCAAAAGACTCTGATTATATCTACTTAGGAAAAACTCTGCAAAAGCTGATCAAAGACAGTCGAAATGATCTGTCACTTGTTTTTCAGCTTGAAAAAGCAGAATCCAATTTAAAACGACTTAAGCTTAATACAAAAACTAAACAAACAGATATCGAAGATATCAAACAAAAAGAAGAGCAGCTCAATAAAAAAATTAGAGACTTAGAACAAAGAATAAAAAGTCACTTCAATGACAATTTAGATAGTATTCAATCTCCGATTCAACGCTTAAGAGCTGCCAAAAACTTGATCGCTCACGCCTTTTCAATTGGTGTAATTTCCCGATTGGGTTTTGAAGAAAATGGCTTTGACCTCATTGGCGAGAATGAAACCCACTGCCCCTTTGAGAACTATGAGTCCTGGACAAGAGGTATACTCAATGCGGCAACAGGCATTACTCACTTGCGCAAAAAGTTATCCGGCATCCTTAAAGAACCAAACTCAGAAGACAAGCACATTCGACACGCTTTTTACGCAACAGAAATATCCTGGCTATATAACGAACGTGCCCTGACAAACTTTGTGCAGGGACGATTATATGATGCCTTGCCGTTGTTCGAACTCGCTTTGGATGGCATTCGCGGTCAGAAATTTACAGATGATCATCGGGATTTTCATAGAGGACCCAGTTCCTCCTACAGACGTGTCCTGCTCAATAAAGCATTAGCCAGGTTGGAGTTCGGTAAAATTAGCGAAGCAAGAAAATATTTCGAAATGCTGAGCAAACAGGTAACAAGCCGTTCAACGAATGATCCTAGCCGCCGAATTAGTCTGACCGGAATTATCGCGACGGGCTACCTCGGGCTTTGTGATCACTTGACATCCCGATTTGATACAGCTGGCGAATATTATGACATTGCATTGAAACGCCTGGAAGATAAGCCACATCGTCTTCGAACCAAGGCAATATTTCTAAAACTTCAAGCTGATCTAGAGCGCACAAAAAACAACATTGATAAGGCAGAGGAGCTTATTGATGAATCTATTCGAGCGACAATCAGCGTTGAACAACAGGATATTTTACATCACTCCTATATTTCAAAAGCCTTAATTACATCTCATGATCCTGCCAGATTAAGCGAATCTCTCGAATTTCTCCGCCGTGCTGAAACCTATGCCGAGCGATTGGGCATACCAAAACTTACCGCAGACGCGGCAAACATAAGAGGAAGGATATATCTACAGAACGGTCAGCTGGATTCGGTCGGAAAGCTACTCGCAACATCGATTGCGATCTGCAATAAAAATGGTATGACCTTGCGGAAAATTACGGCTCTGAGTACATATGGTGAGTTGCTCCAGCTGAGAAACGATGATCCAGACTTGGCAAAACGTGTAAGGGAATTCTCTATACATCTTGCAGAAAAAACCGGTTACATGTCACGTACTCACGCTGACTGGACCCAACATGACATAAAACGGGGTTCTTCCGGATCAGCTTTCAGGCTCTATTAATTAAGATATACAGGATTGCTTCATTAACGCCTCCCGCAGTACCCGCTTTAACACCTTCCCCGTAGCATTCCTCGGCAAAGCCTGAGTAAATTCCACCCTCTTGGGCACCTTAAAGGCCGCCAGGTTTGTTCGGCAATGAGACAGGATTTCCTCATCCGCTAAACCGGAACCGGCTTTGAGGGCAATGACGGCACAGCCCACCTCACCCCATTTATCATCCGGTACGCCAATAACAGCGGCCTCAACGATATCATCGAGCTGATACAGAATATTTTCCACTTCAGCCGGATAGACATTTTCGCCGCCGGAGATGTACATATCCTTCGTCCGGTCGACGATATAATAGAAACCGTCGTCGTCCATACGGGCAGCATCTCCTGTATGTAGCCAGCCATCCGTAATGGTTTCCGCGGTTGCATCCGGGCGGTTCCAGTAGCCCGGTGTGATATTGGGGCCTTTCACCCAAAGTTCACCGATGTCACCGGGCGTTACATCCTGCCCCTTTTTATCAACGATCCGAACCTCATTATGAAGAGCGGGCTTACCCGTTGAGCCCGGTTTCTTCATGGCATCAGGCGCATGAAGAACAAGGACAGTCGGACTGGTTTCTGTCATGCCGGACCCTTGTGCAATACCGAGCCCCCTCTCATACCATGCTTCCAGTAAGGGAACCGGAACGGGAGCGCCACCAACACCAGCCGTTTGAATACGGGAAAAGTCCGTTTCAGAAAATTCGGGCTGCTGCGCCATAAACTGATAATTGGCGGGAACACCGAAAAAGTGAGTGAGGCCGATATCCGGATCTCCCATCAGGCGGAGGCACTCCCTGGGATCGAACTCCCGCATGATATAAACTGTTCCGCCTGCATGCAGCACCGGGTTGGTGTAACAGTTCAATCCGCCGGTATGAAAAAGCGGCAAGACCGACAGATGAACAGCATCCGGTGATATCCGGTGTGGCATCCCAAGATTGATGGCGTTCCAGAATGTCATGCCATGGGTGATCATAGCCCCTTTTGGAAGCCCTGTCGTACCGGACGTATACATGATCGTTGAGAGATCATCATGAGTAAGATCCTCCAAAGCCGTAACCGAAGCATGCTCCGTGATACCGCACTCATACGCACTGTTGCCACCATCGCAATCCGTCTCGATAATGTGACGGATACAGGTTACGTCCGCTGCGACAGCTTCCGCTGCCTCCTTGAAAGCCGGACCAAAGATTAAAACGGTCGGTTCAGCATCCGAGGCAATAAAGGAAAGCTCCGGAACCGTCAGACGCCAGTTCAAAGGCAGGAAAACCGCTCCGATCTTCGCGCAGGCAAACTGAATTTCCAGCACATCGGAGCTGTTGGGCATCAGGATTCCGACCCTGTCCCCTTTTGCAATCTGCAGATCGTACCGTAAAAAGCCGGCTAACCTGGCACACCGTTCATTAAAATCCGCCCAGCAAAATGATCTGCCGCTCGCCAGATCAACAACAGCGGTTTTGTTCCCGACTGATCCTGCATGATGTGCCAACCAGTCATAGACAGGTATTGAAGCCATCCATTCCTCCCCATTTTGTTCGTTAGCAAAAGCTTACAAAAAACCGAGAAAGAGATGAAGTCAGGTCTTTGAGGGTAGGAAATCAAGCCACCTTCTCTACACATTCCCGTTGAATCAAAGCAGACAAACGCTGCATGCCATCCCGGATAACATCAGGAGAGCAGGTGGAGAAGGAAAGGCGAAGTGTATTTTCACCGCCGCTGCCCGCGAAGAAAGCTTCACCGGGTACAAAGGCTATCTTCTCTTCATCGAGTGCCTTTTCAAGCAGTCTTCGGGCGTTCATCCCCTCCGGGAGTTGAACCCAGACAAACATTCCGCCTGTGGGCGTTGAAAAGCGGACGCTGTTAGGCAAATGTTGACGCAAAGCTTCCAGCATGGCATCTTTGCGCTCCTGATAGACAGACCTGAGTCTTTGGGTATGTTCATCAAAATCCTTCTGAAAAAGACCGTTGGCAATCATCTGATTGAGGGTCGAGGTGTGCAGATCATTCGCCTGCTTCAGAAGCACCATCTTCTCCAGGATCGGCTTGGGAGCGATGGTCCAGCCAACCCGCAGCGCCGGCATCAATGTCTTTGAAGCCGTACCAAGCTGGATAACCAGCCCCGCCTTTTGCCATTGTCCCTCTCCCAGAAACTGCCCTTCCAGTTCAAAAAGGGATGGCGGCGGCGGCCCGTCATAATAAAGGGCCCGGTAAGCTGCATCTTCCAGGATCACGACATCATACTGATGGGCCAGTTCGACAATCCGCCTGCGACGGTCTTCAGGTATGGTCATGCCACCCGGGTTTTGGAAATCTGGAATGGTATAAAAGACCTTCGCGCCCGCTTTAAACGCCTCTTCCAGCCGATCCAGTCTTACCCCGTTTTCATCCGTCTCAACCCTCAGATATTCAGGGCGGCGCGTACCAAACACCTGTAAGGCTCCCAAATAGGTCGGATCAGCAACCGCAATTGGTGTGCCTGCTTCCAGAAAGATGGTGGCCAGCAGGGTCAGGGATTGCTGCGCCCCATTGGTGATCAGAATATTGCCGCTTTCCAGAGTTGTCTCGGTGGTTGTATGGCGATCAGCCACCCACTGGCGTAACGGCGCATACCCTTCCGTCTGGGAATATTGCATGGCCTGACGATCCAGATCCGGCTGACGTTCGATATCCATGCGGATTTTTTTTACCTGTTCCATCGGAAACAAGGCCGGGTCCGGAATACCACCTGCAAAGGATAAAATACCCGGATCTTCAAGGATCTTCAGTAATTCCCTGATTTCAGAAGCCCGAATGGATTTCGCATCCTTGGAAAATTTATCGTCCCAGCTCACACTGATGCCTTTCATTAAATTAATGTCAGTATTATTGACCTTAATTTAATTACGTGTCAAGGTAATTTGAGGACATATTTGGAAAGAATATACTATATTTCTGCAATTCACAGGCTCTATAATAGCTTTTTGCATGGAATAACGATACCAATAAGATCCCCGAACAACATCCAAAACAGACCAAGAAGCTGTCATGCAACCAACATCAACACCTCCCTCTTCACGCTCTTTTGGTGCCGGAGATCTCTATTTGCTGGCGGCGTCTTTTGCCTGGGGTATTAATTTTCCCATTGCCAAATCTGTCCTGTCCTATATGGACCCGCTGGCTTTTTCTGCGACACGCTATCTGGTTGCATCACTCTTTCTGTTTTTACTGCTGATAATTCGTCGGGAAAGCCTAAAGATCACATGGAAGGAGGGGCGACAGCTTCTGTTGATCGGATTTATCGGGATTACTCTTTTTCAGGGTGGCTGGGCCTTCGGGCTGGACCTGACCAGCGCTTCAAAAGCTTCTATCCTGGTATCGACAGCGCCCATTTTCGGAGTCTTTATTGCTCTTCTCATGGGAGAGAAAATCACGGCGAAAGTATGGTTGGGTATTTTACTCTCTCTGTTCGGCGTTTTTATCCTGATCAATAACAGTCTGACGGAAATTACCCTAGGTGGCGGCTCCCTGATAGGAGATCTACTGATTATGAGCGCCGCGGCTTTATGGGCGATTTATACCGTCGTCTCCGGACCGATGGTCATGCTCCGCGGACCTATTCTTGTAACTGCCTGGGGAATGCTGTTCGGCGCTTTACTCCTCTGCCTGATCAGCGCCCCGTCCCTTGCCGAACAAAACTGGCTTGCCCTTCCCTCGTCCATCTGGATAGCCTGGGGATCGACCGCTGTCTTAAGCGGTTCCCTCGCTTTTGTTTGGTATTGTGCCGGGATTTCGCGTATTGGCGCGACAAAAGGCCTTTCTTACGGCTTTTTCATCCCGGCTGTCGCTATCGCGACATCTCTATTATTCTTTGGAGAAAGCATGTCTTTCATCCAGCTTGGTGGCGCCATGATTATCCTGGCCGGAGTTAAACTGACACGATCAGCCTGAAACAGGCTGGGGACAGAACCTAGCACTGCCAAGCATCATCATTCTCCTTCCAATGCTCCTTACAGGCGTCCGCCTTCCGGATCAGGCTGTCCAATCCGGAAAAAGTCGCGGCTGTTGAAAAGTCTTCGAAAGACCCGGTCTGCAAAATTCGGTTGGTTGCCTCAACCATCGCGCCAAAGGCTACCCGGGACAAAGATGAGCCAGCACTGATCCGCCGCACACCGGCTTTTTGCAACTGACTGAATGTCACTCCTCTCAGGCCGATGCCGGCGACTACATTGACAGGCTTGTCCACTGTCCTGCAAACCTCCTGAATAACGGTCACATCCGGTAAGCCCGGCGCATACAGAACATCTGCACCAACCTTCTGGTATCCCAGAAGCCGCGTCAAAGTATCGTCAATATCCGGGCGCCCGAACAAGTAGTTTTCCGCGCGGGCGGTGAGGACAAAATTCACATCCAGTTTCTTTGCCGCTTCTGCCGCCGCGGCAATTCTTTCAATCGCCAGAGACGGATCATAAAGCGGATCGGAAGGATCCCCTGTTGTATCCTCGATCGTGCAACCGGCCAGACCGACCTCGATCGCCCGCTCAATGGTTCGGGCAACGGCTTCCGGCTCGTGCCCATAGCCATTTTCAAGATC
>DIYE01000044.1 GCA_002428885.1 Alphaproteobacteria bacterium UBA6062 | reverse complement strand
AGCCGGATTATACCTATCATTGGTCATGGTTTAACTTCACTACTCATGCGGAGGGGCGTCAGCCCACGCCTTTCAGTTTTTTCAACATATTCTGCTTATCTCCCGCCGAATAAAGGAAGTAAATTTCTTCTACTTCGGTTTCGGTAAGAGGCCGTTCCGCGAGTGCCAGGATTTCACTTCTAACCCGATCGGTAATCGGCGCCGGCTCATTTGCCACGGCTTTGACCCGCTCCATAGAGGCCGGAGCGGCAACCTTGCCGACCCGTCCCCCTCTTTTTTCAGCCCGGGACTGCATGGCCTGCAACCTGGCGATCCGGGAAGCCTGACCAGCTTCCCGGCCTTCTCTTTGCTGTTCTGGAACAGAGCTTTTAGTCGGTTTCCTATCCAGGTCAGGATCAGATTCTACTGGTTTCTCGATCGCTTTAGTTGCCTGTTGCTTCTCTTGTTCCGACAAGGCTCCGCGTGTTGCCGACGAGATTGATCTGGTTATTTCCGGAGGCGTGTTTTGAGGCGGCATAAGTCCTTTCTGATTACCCTGGAGTTTTTCCAGGATATCATCCCTCCAACCATAATCATCAATCATGCCGTTTCTCAAAACGACAATTTTATCCACATGCTTGAGGACGTTGGGCCGATGGGCAATAACAACAACTGTTATGCCTTTTTCGCGAAGGTTCCGAATTGCGTCCATCAATGCTGCTTCACCAACGCTGTCCAGGCTGGCATTGGGTTCATCAAGTACCAGAAAGCTCGGATTGCCATAAAGAGCCCTGGCCAGAGCAACGCGTTGACGCTGCCCTCCGGACAAAGCCGCTCCTCCATCGCCGATCTCAGTTTCATAGCCTTTTTCAAGACGGAGGATCATATCATGAACACCAGCCCGCTCAGCTGCGGCAATGACCTCCTCGGGATCGCCTTCACCCATTCTGGCAATATTCTCGCGAATCGTACCGGAAAACAGTTCAATATCTTGTGGAAGATATCCGATATACTGCCCCAGATCGTCTGAAGGCCACTCAGCCATATCCATATTGTCAAGCCTGGCATGCCCGCTATCCGGAGACAGGTTACCAACCAGGATTCTGGCAAGGGTTGATTTGCCTGCCGCTGTTGGGCCGATTAACCCTACCGCTTCGCCCGCCGAAATCTTAAAACTGACATTTCTCAAAACCGGCTCCGAACTTCCCGGATGCGCATAGCTTACAGCTTCAACATCAATAGTGCCTTTGGGTCGCGGCAGAGGCATGCTCTGCTCTTCTATTTTCTCTTCGGCCAGTTTTGCTTTCAGGCGAGTATAAGCGCCGCGCGCGTTCAGAAAACCTTTCCAGGAACCAATGGCCTGCTCAACCGGAGCAAGGGCTCGTCCCATGATAATGGACCCCGCAATCATGGAGCCGGGTGTCATATCGCCGGCAACCACCAACCAGGCACCTGCACTTGAAACGGCAATCTGCAAAATTGAACGGGCAAATTTGGAAAGAGAGGAAATAACACCTCCCCTGTCGCTGGCCGTTGCCTGGAGTTCCAAGGCCTGTTGATTTGAATGACGCCACTTCGACAACAAATTTGGCATCATCCCCATAGCTTCGACAACATCCGCATTTCGAGCGGCTGCTTCAGCATGATTCATTGCCTGCATCGCTCTCTGATTTGCCTGCGATAATGGTTTTCTGGTGACCATCTCATTCAGCAAAGCCAGAACAAAAAGAGCAATCGCACCGATAAGAGAAATCACTCCCAATAACGGATGCAGAAGAAACATGATCACTAGGAAAACGGGAGCAAAAGGCGCATCGAGCAAAGGGAAGATGCCCGGCCCAGTCAGGAACGAACGAAAATGCGTTAAATCCCTTAATCCCTGGATATTAGATCTCTCACCCGTCTTCATAGGCGTCAGAATACTGGTTTTAAGGGCACCTCCGCCCAGCCGCCGATCCAACCAGCCGCTCAACCGCACCAGAATAAAAGTTCTAACCGACTCAAGCGCGGCCATTGTTGACAACGCGAGCACCGCGACCAGAATCAGCATCATCAGTGTATCGGTATTCCGGCTTGTAATAACCCGGTCAAAGACCTGCATCATGAAAAGTGGCGCTGTTAGCATCAACAGATTGATACCAAGACCAAACAGGGCGACAACAACGAAGACCCTTTTACATTTGCTGAGAGTTTCCTGAAGAAGTGAATTATTAATTTGTTGCACTGTATACCTGGCTATTCACATCAATATCCTGACACTCAATATAGGAATGACCCGATCTAAACCAAAACTGATCCAAACCTAATTATGAGCACTTATCGTAAAAACCTTCATATTCCGGTAAAGCGTTGCTTTTTGACAACGGCTACGAGAACAAAACCCTTTAGCATCCGCCTTTCAGGTTTTTACGCCCTCTGAGGTGAAATATATTTAGGTTTAGATGAATTTTGATTTAAGATGCGCGGAAATTTTGGAAATTTTATGGCCTTGGGAGAAGCTCGTGACTAAAAACAACCCAATCAAGAGCCTGGCGGTTTGGCTTGTCGTCAGTGCCGCATTGTTTGTGTCTGCCTGCGCAACACCACCACAACTGTCCGGAGCAGCGCCGGAGCAGCTGAGCAGCGCACCTGATTATGTTATCGGTGCCAGGGATGAGCTCAATGTTTTTGTCTGGCAAAACCCGGACCTTTCTGTTGAGGTGCCGGTGCGCCCAGACGGAAAAATATCGACGCCGTTGATCGGTGATGTTCAGGCTGCAGAAAAAACACCGGAAGCTTTATCTCAGGATATTGCTGAAAGGCTGAAAACATACATTGTTGATCCGGTTGTTACCGTCTCTGTTACCAGATTTGCAGGGCCTTACAGTCAACAGGTCCGGATCGTTGGGCAGGCGGTTCGCCCCATGGCGATTTCCTTTAATGACCGCATGACTCTGCTGGATGCAATGATTGCTGTTGGAGGCATGACAGAGTTTGCCGCCGGCAACAGAGCTGTGATTGTTCGCGTCGAAAATGGCGCAGAAAAATCCTATAATGTCCGACTGGATGATCTGCTTCTGGACGGTGATGTTTCCGCCAATGTACCACTACTTCCAGGTGATATAATCATTATTCCGGAGAGTTGGTTCTAGACCGCATTTTTCTCTGATTTTGCTGTTGCAGGTCTGATTGTGAACAAAATTGTTACCGGGGGAACCCCAGAACTCCTGCCTGAAAGAAGGCGTTTATGGCAATCGTCAGTCTCCAGATTGGCGGTTACCAGCGTTCTGTGTCTAATCTCATCCGGAGCTCTGGCGGAGGGCTGGGAGTTTTCCCCTTATATTGGCGTCAGTGAGCAGTTTACAGATAATGCCAGAAGTGTCGGCTCAAACGGTGACAGCGACTTTGTTACGACTTTGGATTTAGGCTTCTCCCTGTCAGGTGAATCTCGCCGAAGCAGGCTGCAAACATCCTACGATCTTTCAAAAGATTATTATGTTCACAATACTGACCTTGACGGCATTCGGCACAATTTCCTTGGAGATGGCTCCATAGAGCTTTTGGACGATAGCTTTTTTGTTGACGCCCGTATCACCTTTACAGAGGAAACTCTTGACCGTTCAGGGAATGTTTCCGCAACAGACAGAACACAATCCAGTGATCGGACGCAGGTTTTTAATGGTCAAATCAGCCCCCATTACACCCATGATTTTGGCGGCTGGGCTACAGGGATAGCTCGCTATAGCTACTCCAAAACCATCTTCTCGGATCCGGATACGGGAGCCTCAACAACAGAGAGGGCTGACCGCCGAACAAATGAATACAGAATGAGATTGAACAGCGGGCGGCGCTTTGCCAGAGCAAGCTGGGGCCTCAATGCCGGACTCATCTCTTCTGAATCCGATGATGGTGATGAATTTGAGCATCTCAACGGAATAGCTACCGGGCAGATCCCTCTCAACCGTTATTTCTCCGCCATCGGTACAGTAGGGTATGATGCCTTCGATGCAAGCCGTATTGATGATGACGAAATCAGCGGATTATTTGGTGGGGCAGGCATTCGGTTTCATCCCAACTCACGCACCGATGCCAGTATTCAAGCCGGATATCGTTTCGGAGATCCTGTTGTTGACGTCGATGTTTCCTATTCACCAACCAGTGCCGACCTCTTAACAGCAACTTACCGTGTTAGTGTTCAGACAGCGGATCAGAGCTTGGCAAATACGCGGTTGCTGGATGATCAAGGTGAGTTGATCAAACCTAACTTCACTGTCACGGACTATGTAGACGAAATTACCAAATCCAGTCGTTTCGTCCTTGACTGGACACGGGATAGGGGTCGCAACACATATGGTGTTTCCAGTCAATTTGTTCACCGAGAGTTTTTGGTGGATGACACCAGCGATACAGTTCTTGATATCCGCCTGAATTTCAGCCGCCGCCTCACTCCCAGAGCGGATTTGTCTTTGACAACAAGCTATTCAGAAGTTTTGGACGGCAGAACAGCTGCAGCAGAAGATACAACGTACAGATTTGGCGCCAATTACCAGTATGATTTCGGTAAAGGCCTGTCTGGCAGGGTTTCCTATAACTTTGTCAATAGAGATGAACTTGGCGAAGACCTTCGGGAAAATGCCGTTTCAATCTCCGTCCGCAAAAACTTCTAGAGCGTGTCGCTTAGATATAGCTTCATGGTTTCCTTTTTCACGCGCTTGTACTTCCCTGTTGGTTGGGAGACTTATCATGCCTTTTCACATCCATTGGCGTTCCGCGAGCGCATTGTCTCTTATGTTGAAGCCAAGCATACGCACCAGGCTAAGCCAGGCATTTCCAGGGATCGGTTAGATTTGTCAAAGATATGACCAAACTGAAGCGTGAGAGCGGCTCGCTTGTCAGCAAGGGCTATCCGGGCAGAAGGGACCAGAGCAAAGCAGGAGCCTACAAAGACTGACTGCGGACGCGGGTCGCGAAGTAGCCTGACATCAACCTGGATTAGTTGGCGCGTAACTTGAGAGATCAGTTCAATCTTGATGTAGATCGGTGGTCTGTTGGACGGGTGCTTCATCAACTTGTCCTGCCACATAAAAAGACCCTCCACGCCAAAGAGCAGAACCAGTCGGAAGTAAGGCAGGCGCGTAGTGACTGGATCCGCAAACGCCAGCCCTTCATGGGCAAGAGGCTGGAAAGACTGGTCTTTATCGATATGGCCGGCCTCAAGACCAAACTTACAAAGCGAACGGATTGGGCTCCCGCCTGATCGATCACGTCTCTTTCGGTCACAGGAAGACGCAGACCTTCATTGCCGCTCTACCCTGCCATTCCTTAACAACTCTCCATGGGTCATAGATCACCCCATGAACAGGAAGACCTTCGAGACCTATATCGAAACCCAATTAGTCCCGGCCCTGAAGGAGGGGGAGTTGTTACTTTGGACAATCTGTCGGCTCACAAAAGCTAAAAGGCAGTACAGATCCTCAAAACCAGGGGAGCATGGTTCCTTTATCTGCCGCCTTATTCTCCAGACCCCAATCCCACTGAGGTGGCTTTTTCAAAGCTTAAGGCCCATTTGCGAAAGGTTTTTACAAGAACATATAAGGAGGTTTGGCAGTAACTCGGCAAAATCTATGACCTGTTCCCGCCAAACGGATGCACAAACTATTTCGGAGCCGCTGGATACAAGTTCATTCATACGTGACACTCTCTAGATCCCTATTGCTGATACTCTACAGCACCTATATCCAATCCTTTGCCGGAAGGGCGTGCATTCCCAAACAGATCATCTACGGTCTTCAAGCCTGGCATACCGGCATCAATCGCTCGGCTGCCAGCCTTCAGGCTGAAATCGAAATTATCCGGATCGACAAACAGATCATGCTCGCTCCGTATCGTCATGTTCTTGATTTCTAAAGCACTTTTTTTATCTGTTGAAAAAGCGGAAGCCAGATTGTTCGCTACAAAATTCCCCTCTGACTTCTTACCATGAGGATGGTCTGTTATCTGGATCCAGGCCGGTCCCGGCTTATCAGGGTCTGGGTCAAAAACTGTGTTGTTAAGGATCCGGACTCCTTTTGCTCCCATAACTGTAATACCGTGCCAATGATCGACAATAACCAGGTTATTTTCGATTACCCAATCCACATACATTCCACCAAACAATCCGATACCCTGTAGTTTGCATCTGTAAGGTTGATTTTCATCCTCATAATTTATGATGGTGTTTTTCCGCAGGATAACACCAGTTACGGCTCCTGCGCCAACATTCCCACTCGCATCAACGCTCCAAGACTGGAAACCGTCATCGTGATTGTCGTTAACTTCAAAGCAGTTTTTAACAAGGTTATTCTCAAATATCGAATGATCCCCCAGTCCCCGCAAACCATCTCCTGAAAAATTTTCAACCCTGTTCCCGATAACACGGGTGTAGCTAGAAATGGCTGCAATACCGAAATTGACGTTTTTTAGCGTGTTGTTTTGAATATTGATCCTCGTACCCATCGTATAAATACCACTGACAGCCTTCTTGTTCCAATCCTCCTTGGTCCAGCCAGCAATCGAGGGAGAGCTGAAAATATCGAAATTCTCAATTGTTACATCTTCAGAATCATGGGTAACTTCCACCATAAAAAACTCAGAAAATTGGGGAGCAGATCCTGAGCTCACCGTCAAACCAGACAATCTGATCTGGGAAACATTTTTTAACCCGACAAAAGAAAATCTGGCTTTATGGCCATCTTCAACAGCAATACTGATCGGACTATCATAGCGACGATTACGAATACGGAAATCACCATACTCACCGGATAAAAGAACAACACGGTCCCCGGCCTCGACAATATTGTCTTCGAATAATTTTCGTAGATTTTTCCAGGGAAATTCCCGACTGCCATCAGACTTTTCCTGTGCGGAACCAGGGTCAACAAAATGAGTGTTTGCTTCAGTAGTTTCAGGATTCGAAAATAGTAAAACGACACTCAGGATAGGCAGTAAGAACTTCATGGCTTCTCTCCAAAATGCCGTGATAAATTTCTAATGAAACTGGCTAGCTCTGAAGTTTTTCCAACAACATCCTGGCTAGTTCCTTATCGCGAATAATGAGGGCAGGTTCATCACCTTCTTGAGGGACAGGCTTCTCTCTCTCTACCAAAGGGACTATCGGCGTCGTCACCTTGGCTCCACCATCGTCATCCAGTCTAAAAACACCGTGCTCTCTTTTATCAGCAATCACTTCGTCAACGATGGCACTATCAATCCCGTCCGCCATTTGAGCAAAACCATAAACCAGTGCTGTATCACACAGGATATTGATAATCCTCGGAATACCTCTGCTGGCTTCGAAAACCCTTTCACAGGCTAACTCTGTAAAAAGTTCCTCGTGACGGCCTGCAACCTCCAGCCGGTGCGCAATATAATCGCATACATCCTGCTGAGTAAGCGGAACCAAATGGAAATCTGAAGCCACCCTCTGAGCAAACTGAGTCAGTTCCGGAGCCTGTAATAGAGTTTTCAATTGTGGTTGTCCCACCAGAATCAGCTGAAGGAGCTGGTCACTATCTGCATTGATATTGGACAGAAGCCGAAGTTGTTCCAACAGTTTCGGGCCAAGATTCTGCGCTTCATCAACAATCAGTATTGTTCTCTTACCCTGTGCATACTGGCTGATCAGAAATTCCTGTAGCTGATCATGCAAAGCAACATGAGATTTGTTTTCGTAGGGCTGATCAAAGGCTGACAACACCCATTCCAACAGGCTGCCGTCTTGTATATTTGAAACCAGGCCGACAGTATAATCCTGATCCAGTCTGTTGAGCAGATGCCTGATCAGTGTCGTTTTACCGCAGCCGATTTCACCGGAAATCACGGTAAAGCCAGCATGATTCATAACCCCGTATTCCAGCATGGCATAAGCCAGCGAGTGTGTCCGGCCCCAGTATATATAATCCGGGTCCGGCTGGATGGAAAATGGCTTCTGATCAAGCCCATAGAACTCTTCATACATCCGCTTTAATCACTCGCCAGTCTTTAATAACTCATTCAACACATGCTAAAAGGGCAAGATCCGCATGGTCACCTGCCCTTACAATATAGGGTATCCCTTAATAAATAGCGACCAGAGCCCCGTGCGTCAGGATGCCTTCAAAGCCTGAAGGGTTGCGTCAAGTTCCTTCATTTCCGGGAACGGCTGCTTTTTCGCCAATTCCTGTGCTTTGGTCAGTTCTTCTATAGCCCGTTTCTTATTATCCTCTGCTTTATAGGACATACCAAGATGGTAGCGAAGTAGAGCAAAGTTCGGGAGTTGCTTCACGGCATCTTCCAACAGAGGCGTTGCCAGCTCATATTCACCGAGCTTGTAGTGAATCCAGCCAAGAGTATCCTTGAAATGAGGAACCGGAGAACTTCTGAAACGCTTGGCATAAGCATACGCTTTCCGCAGATTTTCCTCGTCGCTATAAACTGTGGAAATCAGGCTTGCCAGATTGTTGATAACAACTTCGGAGTTAGGGACCCGGGTCAGCATATCTTCATAAACTCTAATAGCGTCCTCATACTTCTCCTGTCCTTCGTAAAGGGCAGCCTGCGCCATATACATTGCGTTGTTGTCAGGCATTTCCTTCAGGGCCCGATCCAGAACCGATTGGGCAGCTGCGATATCTTTTTTCCGCATATGGTGAGTATAAAGAACGGTATAGGCGGACTGATTTTTTGGATTGTCAGTGATCACCTTTTCATAGACTTCAAGGCCACCCTTTTCATCACCATCCAGCACCAGGACCTGGCCTTGAAGAAGACGTGCACCGTAGTTATCAGGCGCAGCGCCGACAATATCCTCAAGCATAGTCTTGGCCTCATCAATTTTTCCCTGACTGATATTCAAACGAACAAGAGCCACCAGTGTATTAATCCCACCAGGTGTATTGGCATGCGCCTTTTCAAAGGCCTGCATGCTTTTTTCGAAATCTTTCTGGCCAGCATAAGATCGTCCAAGAATCTGATCTGAAATAATATTATCCTTGTTCACCTCTCTCAATCGATTGGCGATCTCCTCTGCCCCTTTCCAATCCTGCCTGATCAGCTTCAATTGCGCCATATTAGTAAGAAGGGCTTGATTCCTGGGAGAAACCTTGAGAGCACGTTCCAGAATCTCTTCCGCCCTCTCATATTCTGTGCGCCGGTTCAGGAACTGAGCATATTGCAAGCTCGCGCCGGCGGCCCCTTTGGCCATTTTAAAAGCCGCGTCAAACCGGTCTTCCGCCAACTCAACAGCACCAGTCATTTCATGAGCCCGCGCCAACAAAAGGGTTGCCCTCACAGAATCGGGTTGTTCACGAAGTGCGGACCGGAGGTCTGTAATTGAATTTTCCACATCGCCATCGTCAATCTGCATAGCCGCCCGGATCATCAATGCCACAACGTTGCGGTTATCCTGAGCGATGACTTCTTCAACGAGCTTGCGAGCTTCGTCCCTATTTCCCTGCCTAAGAACGACCTCGGCCATTTTGTTTCTGCCGCTCAAACCATCTTCTTCAAGTCCGGCCTTCTCTATCACCTTCTGAAGAAGGCTTTTCGCCTCCTCAATTTTGCCTTCCTGCAAAAGGATCTCAGACAAGGCAAACTGATAGGTATATTTATCAGGCTCAGCTGCAATCATTTTTTCGAGTTCGGCTTTAGCGGATTCATTGCCGCCAACAGAACGCATAAACCGGACAATATTAAGTTTGGCATCCGTATCTTCGGGATTTTCTTCCGCAATGGCTCGAATCTCCGCTTCCGCCTTATCTGTCTTACCTTCCTGAAGATAGAAACGCGTCAGGTTATTCCGATAACTGACCTGGTCAGGGTTTGATTTAATCAGCTCCTTAAAGACAGCTTCAATACCTGCTCTGTCTCCCTTTTTCTGCAGAGCCTGCATTTTAGCAAGTTGCAAGGGTACATTGTCGGCATGAGACTTAAGGCTGGTATTAAGAACTTCGAGAGCCAGATCCGGTTCATTGCGGGTAACAGCCTCAACCGCAACAACCAGCGAAGCTTCAACATGGCCCGGTTCTAACTCCAATGCTTTCTTAGCGGCTTTAACGGCCTCGTCATTTTTTTTCTGACGGAATAGGACAGCTCCTTTAAGAGCCCAAACATCAGCATTTTCAGGCGCCAAACGCAATGCCAGTTCACTTTTCTGAACGGCTTCCTCCATACGACCGGAGAATAGCAGAATCTTGGCCAGCCGAATCTGAGCGGGGACATGCTGTGAATCCAGTTCAATGGTTTTGTAGAGGTCACCAGCATATTCCCTGAGTTTCCCGTCCTTTTCCTCAACAAGAGCAAGGTGGTACCACGCGTCAGCCAGATTGCCGTTCAGTTGCAGGGCGTTTCGGAATTCCAGTCCCGCCTTAACGTAATTTTCCTCTTTAAAAAGCTGCAATCCGTTTTCATAGTGAGACTGAGCTTTTTCCTCCGGTGAATCACACGCGGCCAAGATAAGTGCAGAAACACCAAAAACAACGGAAAGGAGTGTTTTTCGAAGGTGTTGTTTGACGAATAAATTTTTCATGTTTCCTAAAAGCCCTAGCAGCATAAAGCGAGTCCAGGCAGTACCCCCCTGGCCCAGATGGTTTTCCTAAGTGATGGAACTGGGTAGTCTACAATCTCTAAACATCGGGTAAATAATATAGAATGAACCCTAGTTTAAGGCCTTGAAAGGTCTATCCAACGACAGAATATCATATTTGTTATAAAAATATCACGATATATGCAGGTTTAATCTCTTAAATTTAATCACAGCTTCGAGATATCTGGCAATGTGGCGGCCCGATCCCTAGTATGCCCCGTCATTTATTGGAAGTGCCGGAACTAACTTTCCGTTAATGGGGAATAAATATTCTCCTAGCGAATACCATCAGGATTTATTGCCGCCAATGTCACAAACAGATCTAGATCTCAGCATTATAATACCGCATCTAAATGATCCGGAAGGCTTGACAACGTGTCTGAAGTCTCTTGAAAAGCAATCTGCTACCGACATTTCCTTCGAAGTGATTGTTTGCGACAATAATTCAGAAACTCCGCTTCCTGATTTCACAGAATTCATCTTTCCTGTCCACAGCATTGTTGAGATGAAAAGAGGGGCAGGGCCCGCTCGAAATGCAGGTATCAAACTAGCGCGCGGTCAATTTCTCGCATTCACGGACTGTGATTGCAGATTACATATGGATTTTATCCGCAATGGTATGGCACAGATGCTATCCTACGGGGAAAACAGTGTTATGGCCGGAGAAATCATCATCGAGTCATCCGAAGAGTTTCCAAACTGGATCGAAGCCTACGAAATCGTTTTCTCCATGGATCAGAAGCTCTACGCAAGCCGGGGAGATGCAGCCACGGGAAACCTCTGGACCAGCAAAATGCTTTTCGAAAAAGTAGGAGAGTTCAAAGACGGTGTGGCTGAAGATACGGACTGGAGCCAAAGAGCATATGCTCTCGGAGCTATTTTTCATTTCGGAGCAACCAGCATCGCTTTTCATCCAGCGAGATCCACTCTTGAAGAACTCAGAGCGAAATGGCGGCGGCAATCAGCCATGACATATAATGTCTGGCGCGAGAAAAAACGGTTCCTGCTTCTCTGGCCGCTTTATTGCTTTGCAACAGCAGCATCCTGCATACCCCACAGCCTTATAGCCATCAAAGACAAAAGATTAGTCAGGACTGCCGATAAGCTGGGGGCAATTCTTGCATTGACCTGGTGCCGTTTGTTTAGGGCAAAAACGATGTTGGGATTCTATATCGGGAATCATCGATATATTGATCCGGTAAAATTCTGGTCTTAATTAAAGCCTGATATTAGGGGGCATATAGATAATGTGTGGTATTGCAGGCTTTCTCAACTACGAGAAACACAGAGATTTTGGACTTGCCGCAAACGAAATCCAACAACATCGCGGACCTGATTCCCAAGCTATCTGGTCAAACGCGAACCTTACGCTTTCTCATCAGCGTCTCTCTATCATCGACGTCGTCGAACGATCAAATCAGCCCATGGAAAGCGGTAATCTCGTTATTGTATTCAACGGCGAAATCTATAATTATAAAACGCTCCGGCAGGAGCTTCAAAACAGTGAGAATGTCTCATTCAGAACCAATTCGGATACCGAAGTGGTTCTGGAGTTATTCCGTCATATGGGCACCCGATGCATGCAGAAACTCATCGGAATGTTTTCATTCGCCATTTTTAACAAGGAAAGCGGGGAGCTGATTGTTGCGCGGGATCATTTTGGGATAAAGCCCCTGTACTATCTGTCCGATGGCATGAATTTCGCCTTTTCGTCCGAGCTTAAAGCCCTTCGAAAAACAGTTGGTGCAGACTTGGATGTCAATATGGCTGCTTTATCAACCTCCATGCGCCTCCTCTGGTTACCGGAGGAATTCTGTATATTTGAGAAAATCAGAAAATTACCTCCCGCTCACTTCCTTCGTGTTCAAAGAGATGGAACTGTGAAAGAGGAAAAATACTGGGAGTTACCTGATTCCCCCGCACTGGATATTTCAGAAACCGATGCCGTTGAACTGATTGCCGCCAATTTGGAAGAAAGTGTAGAAAGACATCTGGTGTCGGATGTTGAGGTCGGTAGTTTTCTAAGCGGAGGCCTTGATTCCTCGCTGGTCAGCACGATAGCGATGAGAAAACTTGGTAAATTGAGAACTTTCACCATTGGCATGTCTGAGGCCGACAAAAAAATCGAAGGCATGGCCGATGATCAAAAATACGCCGAAATGATTGCCGCCAAAGAAGGATTTGACCATCAGTCCATTGTGATCAAACCGGATCTGGTTTCGCTTCTCTCAGACACCGTACACAGTCTGGACGAGCCTGTCGGAGATCCGGC
>DIYE01000164.1 GCA_002428885.1 Alphaproteobacteria bacterium UBA6062 | reverse complement strand
ATGCTTCCGCCACCCGCCGGGCAGCGGCATGGGCCAGTTCATTGGATTTACCGACCACAAAATTTTCAAACGTGAAGCGTGGATCGAGCTGGGAGGAAATACCATCCTGGCCATCCATCCTGTCCTGACCTGCCTCTACAACCGCTGCATGGGGTGTCGAAGCGGCCTTGTCCGAGGAATAAGCGGCAGGCTGTTCCTGGAGTTCAGAGGTGGCTTCCTTGACGTGAATATCAATGGACTGAATAGATGGATCTTCCATGCACCAGATTTGCCGGATCCGGTTCGCATAATTGTTAATAACCCAGTCCCGCAGAAATTTTGTGGGCAGGGACATGGTCACATGGCTGTTGGAAACGCCTTCCAGTTCGATATTCTTCAGCCAGGAATTAAAGGTGGCCTCACCATATTCCTTTAGCAGTCTCTCTCTAATCCGATTCCAGCAACTGGACTGATCTTGTGTGATGTTCAACGGTTCCCTGCTCGCCATGTCAGCTTTGTACCCAGTCCAGATCAGCAACCTTCCAGCCTCCGGTTTTACCCCGGTGGCGATTCTCGTCCATATCTCCTTCGAAACCGCCCAGAATATTGTAGCTTTCTGAAAACCCGGCTTTGGTAGCGGCAATGGCGGCAGCAATGGATCTGACGCCGGACCGGCACAGGAACAGGACCGGTGCGGACGGATCCGGTTGCGCGGCTTTGACACCATCCAGGAAGGACGGGTTAACAGACATATCGGGGAAAAGGATCCAGGATACCAGTTTGGTTTCCTTGCTCAGGGATGAGAGATCCGGAATGCCGACATAACCCCATTCAGCGTTCGTCCGGACATCGATCAGAACCGTATCCGGGCGGGATTTAAGCATCTCCCATGCTTCCTGAACCGTAACGTCACCGGCATATTCTTTTTCGCCGGTCTGTACCCCTTCAACAGTCATCTGGTCTGGCCTTCCCATCTATAAAAAGCGCTTAGATTTCCGCAAGGGAAACCTCAAAAAAGAACAAAAAATCCCTTACCCGCAGACACAACCCTGCAGGGTTTGGTAGAACTCGATAAACGTGGAATGATAGCTGAACCGGTAACCGGGTTTCTCAGGGGTCAGAGTTCTCTCCGGTTTTGATCCTTTTTGGATCAGTGGTTTCCCCAAACCAATGGATCAGTACGCTATCAACTGTTTGTCTATGCTCCCAACAGCGCAGCATTTAATCTGAACTTATCCACAGATGCAAGAGAGCCGATTGTCATTTCATGAAAATAAATTGATGAATTGATCAAAGAATATGTTGACCTACAAGATGTAGTAATGAAGGTCAGAAATGAGGGCTTCTGTCAAAATATATGGAAAATTATGAGAAATTATAAGTTCAGAGTTATGCAGCTTTCAGGCGAAAAAAAAGCCGCTCCGGAAAACCGGCGACGGCTTGATTCTCGATGCGCAAACTGCCTTATGCAGACAGAGCTTTAACCCGTGAATTCAACCTTGAAATCTTGCGGGAGGCTGTGTTGGCTTTCAACACGCCTTTAACCACACCGCGGCTGAGTTCAGACTGGGCAACACGCAGCGCTTCATTGGCTGTAGACTGGTCACCTGCTGCGATGGCCACTTCCACTTTCTTGACGAAAGTGCGGATGCGGCTGCGCCGTGCACGGTTGCGCTCGGTGCGGGTTTCTGTCTGCCGAATGCGCTTGATAGCTGATTTATGATGCGCCATGACAATCCTGTACATTAGCTTCGAATTTCGGAAGCCGGGTTATAGCCAGCCAATTTTCCGCCGTCAACAGAAGAATCTCCTTAAAACAGCAGAAAATGGCAATTTGATCAATCCAGGCCCCAATAAACCTGAAAATCCGATAAAATCAGGGTTTTATTACCTGTTTTTAAAAGCGGCAGAGCGTTTCTCGGCAAAAGCGGCCATGCCTTCTTTCTGGTCTTCCGTTGCAAATGTTGAATGGAAGACCCGGCGCTCGAACATGATTCCCTCTTTCAGGGTTGTCTCATACGCTTTGTTGACGCTCTCTTTACACATCATCACGATGGGTTGAGAGAGGTCGGCGATTTTACCGGCAACCTTAATGGCTTCATCTTCCAGGTCGTCCAGCGGAACAATCCGGCTGACAAGACCGGAGCGTTCTGCTTCTTCGGCGCTCATCATGCGGCCTGTGAGGCACATCTCCATGGCTTTGGATTTGCCGACGAAACGGGTCAGGCGCTGGGTGCCGCCGGCGCCCGGGATGGTGCCAAGCTTGATTTCCGGCTGACCAAACTGGGCGTTATCCGCTGCCAGGATGAAATCGCACATCATGGCGAGCTCGCAGCCGCCGCCGAGGGCATAGCCGGCAACAGCGGCGATCACCGGCTTACGACAGGTTGTAACCCGTTCCCAGGTTGCTGTAATAAAGTCGGCCTTATAGACGTCCATATAATCCTTGGACTTCATTTCCTTGATGTCCGCACCGGCGGCAAAGGCTTTGTTGGAACCGGTGATGACAACAGCGCCGACCTTTTCATCAGCTTCAAACGTGTCGAGAGCCTCGCCCATTTCTTCTGTCAGTTCCTGACACAGAGCGTTGAGGGCATCCGGGCGGTTCAGGCGGATAAGGCCGACCGCTTCATGTGTTTCTACAATGATATTGTTATAAGCCATGACGTGCTCCTGTATTCTGTTCTGGCGTCATTATCTTCCCCGCAAGCCTCTTGTCCAGTGTTATCGCTGGCAGCGGGAGCAGAAAAAAGTGGAGCGGCCCGCCTGGGTCATGCGAGCAATGGTGCCGGAGCAGTTTCCTTTAGGACAGGGGGTGTCTTCCTTGTCGTAAACCTGAAATCGATGCTGGAAATATCCGAGCTCTCCTGATGTGCTGCTATAGTTGCGAAGGGTTGATCCGCCGGACCGGATGGCTTCTTCCAGGACCGTGCGGACGGCGGTCGCCAGCCCATCGGCCCGCTTGCCGGCAACAGTCCCGGCGATCCTTTTCGGAGAGATGCCGGACCGGTGCAGGGCTTCACAGGCATAGATATTGCCGACCCCGGCCACGACCTTCTGATCCAGCAAAGCGGTTTTAATCGGCCCTTTCTTACCGGCCAGCCTGGCGGCCAGCACCGGGCCGCTAAAGTCATTGCCCAGCGGTTCCGGGCCGATTCCCCGGATCTGCGGATGATCCTGAAGCTCGTCTTCCGTGGTCAGCAGCATAAAGCCGAACCGCCGGGGATCGTGATAGCGGACCCGGATACCGGTATGGGTATCGAAAATGACATGGTCATGCTTGTCCGGCTCTTGGGCCGGGGTTTCGTCAATCCTGAAACTGCCGGACATTCCAAGATGTCCGATCATCACTGTCCCGTCCTCGAAATGCATCAGCAGATATTTTGCGCGCCGCCCGATCCGGGTGATTGTCCGGTCCAGCAAAGCGGTTGCAAATCCGTCCGGAAATGGAAAGCGGAGATTTTCCCGGCGCAGTGTAACGGCGGAAAAAGAGGTGCCCAGCAAGGATTGTTCAAGCCCCCGGGCAACGGTTTCAACTTCGGGTAATTCAGGCATGGCCGGAGGATAATCGGATCAGGTCTGTTTGGCCAAGGAAAATTAAGAACACTTATTTATTGAAATAAAAATAACAAACATAATCTATAGTTGATATTTGTAGCCGCTTTTTGAGGCGCTTTATTAAGCTGCGGGTAAATCAGCGGATAATTTTAGAAAGGAATTTTCATGTTAGGAATTGCCGCGCGAGCAGGACGCAGACAAGTTGCACGATTTGCTCAAAGGACAGTTAGATACGCCCATTCCAATAGCTTTCTTTTCACATTAGCCAATAAAAGCGGCTTAAAGGATGCTGAAAAATACGCGCTGACGGTGGGGCCAAGCGTTGAAGCCTTGCGAATACGGCTGAACCTTCCCTCCCTTTATAGAACGGATCCCAAGATTATTGAATTTTGTGAAGATCCGGCGGTGATCTGGGATCTTGCAACCCCGGGTCGCCAAATCAACTATATTGACTACCCTCTTGAAATTAAGGAAAGCGTAGACAAAAAGAACGGCTTTGTGGCTTTTAATCTCAGTGAAGGGGACAGCGGTAAAAAGCTGCTGGGCATCAGGAGACTGATTGACTATCTCGCGACGCAAGAAATACATCCGGCGAAACTAACGACGGAAGATCTGTATCTGGATTATCTGGTTCATAGAAAAATCAAACAAAGCGAGTTGGAGAAAATCGCGGAGTCGCGTACAAAAAAAGCCCGTGAGATAGATGAGAAATCGGATGCAGGAGCCGAATTCCTGAAGCAATTTGAAAAAAGACGTAAAAGTAAAGCACCCTATCTTTCCTTTACCGACATAGAGGTCGCCTATTTTATGGATGTCATGGAAGAGAGCGGTCTTCGAAATGTATCGCTGATTGCCCCTAATGGACGGTTGGTAACCTCCCGGTATTTCAGAACCGAATTCCAGCGCCTTTTGACCCTGAAACGCTCAAAGGCCAGTGAGTTTGAAAGCGAAATGACTGCTTTTGAAAGCAAGATGGAAAATCCGGGTAAAGATAATAACTTCCTGCCTTGTGATACGGCACTGGAGTGTTTTTCTTCCTTGCCCCTTCTGCAGAAAATAAACAATGAATGTTCGGCTCATATTGTTCGCAATATAAACAGTTTCTGTTTTAATGTTCTTTCGAATCTTCTCAACAATACTGTTCCGGGTGATGCCGTTTTGGCGGTCTTGCAATTCCCCGGTGTTTATGGCGAAACGCCGCATTTTGCGACATTGCTTTTCACCCGTAATGGTTCTTCCGTTCAGGTAGAAGAGCTTTTTATTTCTAAAGATGACCCGCAGTCTCTTCTTCACAAAATGCCAAGTGAAAAACTATTTGAGGCAGTTTCAACCGTTGCTACCCCCTCTGCCGATATCTGCATTATTAAGGATGTTGATTATTTGCGCAAAAAAACAGCGGATATCTCTATAAAGATGACGGAGGCTGATCGTTCTGCAATGCGGATATTGCACACGCTCTATGAGGTTTTTGGGGATCCTTCAGTCAAGGTTCACGGAAGAGATGGTCAACCCGTATTATTCTCATGCTCCGGAAATAAACTTGCTGATCGTTTGCGTATTATGCATGACAGTGGCTTTCTTCATACCCGCGTCAAAAACGGTTCGAGATTTGTCAGCTATGATGAGCAGCTTCTGACCCATGAAATGATGGATCTATATGATCGGGATTGGAATAGCTTACCTTTTGGTCATTCGGTCATGTCACCGGATCTGCAAGAAGAGCCTAAATTGCCGCCGCATATCAGTATTCAGGCCGTCAGTAATTACGAGCAGCCGGACGAATCGGAGCTTGCCGGCTTCTAAATGATGTGCTCCTGGTCGCTGACTGAGCAGACAATGTTGAGAAGATCCTATTTGGTGCTTGCACTCTCGTATATTATAGGCAAAACAGAAACCTGAGAATGACAAGCACCGTTTAGGGGATCCCTATGACGACCTCACGCACGTCCGGTGACCAGACCGACGATAAAACCCATTTCGGATTTCAGGATGTTCCGGTTTCGGAAAAAGCCGGGCTTGTCCGCGGGGTTTTTGACAGCGTTGCTGAACATTATGACATCATGAATGACCTGATGAGCGCGGGCGTGCACCGGCTCTGGAAAAAGGCCATGATGGACTGGCTGATGCCGCGACCGGGCCAGCATCTTCTTGACGTAGCGGGCGGTACAGGGGATATCGCGTTTAAGTTTCTGGATCGGGTGAAGGGGGACGGTGAGGTCACCGTTCTCGATATCAATCACGCCATGCTGAGTGTCGGACAGGACCGGGCGCTGGACCAGGGACGCCTGCACGGCCTTAAATGGGTCAACGGCGACGCTATGAATTTGCCGCTTCCGGACAAGTCGGTGGATGCTTATACGATAGCCTTTGGGATTCGCAATGTGACCGATATCCCCATGGCCCTTCGGGAGGCCCGGCGGGTTCTGAAGCCTGGCGGGCGCTTTATGTGTCTTGAGTTCAGTGAGGTCACCGTTCCGGGCCTGAAGGAATTCTACGATTTCTATTCCTTCAATATCCTGCCGAAAATCGGTGGTGTTGTGGCGAAAGATGCTGAATCCTACCAATATCTGGTGGAAAGCATCCGCAAATTCCCGGACGCGGAGAGTTTCAAAAACATGATCGGTGAGGCCGGGCTTGGGCAGGTCAAATATCGACGGCTGTCCGGGGGAATTGCGGCTCTTCATTCCGCCTGGCGACTGTAGGGGAGGGGATCGGCTTGTTTCGGGGGATCCATAATACATTTCGCCTGTTTTTCGTCGTCCGTACACTGGCGCGCTATGACGCGCTTTTTCTGTTGGCAGGCATGGAAAGAGCTCCCGTTCATGTGAAGCTCGGGCTCGCCATCCTGCCGCTTTTCGCCTTGGGAACGCCGTCCCAGAAGCATTTGCGAAAAGGGGAGCGCCTGGCGGCGGCCCTCCAGGAACTGGGGCCAAGCTTTATCAAACTCGGGCAGGCGCTATCCGTTCGCTCTGATCTCCTCGGGGAGGAAATTACGGCTGATCTTGGAAATTTGCGAGACAAGCTGCCGCCTTTTGCCTTTGAGGAAGCGAAGGCCACGGTGGAAAATGAACTGGATGGCCGCATTGAAGACCTGTTTGTGACCTTCGAGCGTGAACCGGTTGCCGCTGCTTCCATTGCCCAGGTACATTTTGCCGAGGTTGAAGACCGGATCCCGGCGCCGACAGAGGAAGATCCGGAGGCAACAAAGGCGGTTCGGCGCAAGGTTGCCGTCAAGATCCTGCGGCCGGGCATTGAGGAAGCCTTTGAGAAGGATCTAAGCCTGTTTTTCTGGATTT
>DIYE01000050.1:3456-15764 GCA_002428885.1 Alphaproteobacteria bacterium UBA6062 | reverse complement strand
GGTTACCGGCTGACCACTGCCTTGGAGTTGTCCGCAGGCTTGCGGTACTCATATGAGCATAAGGATGCCGAGGTCGACATTATCAGTCCAAGCGGGAATAATTTCTTCGGCACTCCGACACAGGTTTCAGGGAAAGCCAGCTTTCAGAATATTTCTCCGGAAATCGGCCTTTCCTATCAGGTCAACCCACAGGCACTGGCGTATGGCCGCATCAGCCGAGGCTTTAAGTCAGGCGGTATCAGCCAGTTTGTAGATAGCGGAGGTACGGTTAATGAATATGATCCGGAAACCAGCTGGAATTATGAAATCGGTGCGAAAACAAGTTGGTTGCAGGATCGTCTTCACCTGAATGCTGCGCTTTTTTATGTTGACTGGAAAGATCAGCAGGCACGTGTCAATGTTGATCCGCTTATTCCTACATTACGCGCCATTCGAAACGCTGCAGCGGCAAGTTCATACGGCTTCGAGATAGATGGTGCCGCACAGATCTCAAAAGGTCTGACATTGCGGGCCGGATATGGTTTTCTTAAGGCGGAATATGACGACTTCGTTGATGGCGCGACGGATTATTCCGGAAATGATCAGCCCTTTGCACCGAACCATAGTGCCAGTGTTGGCTTGAACTGGAATAAACAACTGGAAAATGGCCTCACTCTCTTTGCGGATACCGGCTATAACTATCGCAGCTCATACGCATTGGACGCGTCAGGTGCTTACCGGCAGGATCCAACCCATATCGTGAATACGGAGCTGGGTTTTAAATCCGGTCACTGGCAATTCTCCATCTGGGCGAAGAACCTTCTGGATGAGGTTTATCTGAAGGGTTATTTCCAGAATGGCGGTAACCATTTCGGCGTACCGGCTGAAACCAGAACCTTCGGTATTTCCTTCAAGACAGAATGGTAATCTGATGACCGAGGCAGTCGCTCCCATATCCAAAAAAGGGCAGGAGGGCGGCTGGCTTGCACTGCTGTCTATCGGCTGTCTATACTTTTCACAAGGCCTTCCTATCGGATTGGCCTTTGAAGCTTTCCCGACATTTCTGAGGGATGTCGGGACACCGCTTGATGTTATTTCCTGGGTGCCGCTTGCCGGACTGCCCTGGGTTTTTAAGTTTGCCTGGGCGCCTTTTGTTGAAAATCACTGGGCAACGCGGTTTGGTCGCCGAAAAAGCTGGATTATACCCACGCAGTTTTTGATGGTTATTGTGCTGATTGTCATGGCTTTTACGCCATTTGCGTCGACTATGTCGACGGCACTGATCTTGATGCTGGTCGCTGCATCCTTTCTTGGCGCTACGCAGGATATCGCGACAGATGGCATGGCGGCGGAGCGAAACCGCGGCAGCATGATCTCCCATGTAAATGCTTTGCAGGTTGGCGCCATAATGGCGGGAATGCTGGCCGGTGGTCCGATCAGCATGATACTGGCTGACTGGATTGGTTACTCCAATGCTATTCTGTCCCAGGCCTTCTTGCTTTTCGTTCTGATCCTGCCAGTTGTCTTCTGGCGCGAGCCCAAGACAGAAAATCCCGAACATGTTGAAAGAGCCAGGCTGAACGTTTTTTTTAGAAAAAAGAACGCTGTTCGTATTTTGCTGGTCGGTATGTCGGTTCCTCTTGGCGGAACCACAATTTTTAACCTGACCAAACTGACACTTGTGGATGCCGGCTGGTCTCTAATGGATGTCGGTTTATTGGCCGCCGCCGGAAGTTCCATCTTTGTTATTGCCGGTTGCGGTCTGGCGTCTTTGCTCATCGGCCGTCTAGCGTTAAATAGGGTCTTGCTGATCGGATTGTTTTTGATCATTACCGCTGGCATCGGTTGGGTTATGGCTGTTCTGGCAGTGCTTGATCTGTCGAAAGAAACAGTGTGGGGGCTTGTCGTGCTGGGCGGCATTGGTATCGGACTTATAACCGTTACCATTTATACGCTGCAGATGCATTTCGCAAAAAAGGGGAACCAGCCAGCGACTGATTTCACCTTGTTCCAGAGTGGACTGATGTTTGGTGAAATCCTGATTTCCTCCATTGGAACCGGTGTTGCGGCAGGCTTTGGCTATGCGGTCGGTTTTAGCTTTGCTGTGGGGTGCAGTATGTTTGCTGTGACTGTGGTCAGTCTGTTCTGGGTTTCATCCTCTGAATAAGATCGGGTGCCAAGGGAGTGTCATTCATTGATCGGATTCCAAAAGGAATTTTCCGAATCCCAAAAATCATACAGGTTGCATTGTCCGGCGAGTAACTGAGAAAATATATCCGATTGACTTGACAATCAAATACCGAGGTAGAGAGATAGCTTGTTGACTGGAGTGATCCGGCTTTCAGGATAGGGGGGCTAAATGACTGAGTTAGTAATGGGGGAAGAAACCTGTCCGAAACAGCAGGTTTCGAAAAGGCCGGCTTTTATAAGGCTGCTGGCCCTGGCCACACAAAGAAAAGGGCTGGTCAGCTTTTCCCTTGTGATGTCGGCCGCTTCCGGAATTCTGGCCCTTGCACCCGCTTATCTTCTGTATGAGCTCAGTGATATCCTGTTGGCTGAAATTTTCTCCGAGCAGGCCGTCTGGTCGCTGATCAGTCTGATAGCGGTTTTGTTTGCCGCCAGGTGGGTTAGTCTGGCCGCTGCGATTGGCGCCTCCCATATAGCCGCCTATGGTACTCTGTATGATGTTCGAATGGCTATCGTCACCAAGCTGACACGGATACCGCTTGGTGCGGTGACAGAGCGGACATCCGGCACGACCAAGAAAATCCTTCAGGATGATGTAGAACGTATTGAGCTTTTCATCGCTCATATCCTGCCGGATATAGCGGCGGCGTTTATCTCCCCGCTTTTTGCGGTTATCTGTCTGTTTTACCTGGATTGGAGGCTTGGCGTCGCGGCAATTGCATCACTGCCGCTCTCCTTTATCACCCAGTCAATCATGTATCGCCGCTCGGATACAATCATGGATGATTATCTGAAAGCCCATGAACAGATGAACAGCGCATTGGTTCAGTTCATTCAAGGAATTCCCGTGATCAAATCCTTTGGTCTGACAGCCCGGTCCTTTTCCCAGCTTTCCGGCTCCGTTGAAAATTACCGGGATCTGATCGCCGCCTTCGCCCGCCAGGCTATTCCGTTATGGTCCGGGTTTCAGGTCTCTCTTAAAGCCAATATGATTTTCATGTTGCCGGTGGGCGGGTATCTCGCCATGCAGGAACTGATTTCCATTCCCGTCTTTATTCTGTCCATGACCCTCGGCCTTGGGCTGATCAGCCCGCTAATGCGGATAATGTACGCGTCCGGTATGTTGCGTCAGATCGAACAGGGGGTAAACCGGATTGACGAGATTTTGGAAACAGAGGAACAGCATGAAATCTCGAAAGGAAATTTACCGGAAGGACATGATCTGGCTTTTAATCATGTTAGTTTTTCCTACGAAGACAATCATGTGATCAAAGATGTCAGTTTCAATGTGAAAAGCGGTGCCATGACGGCAATCGTCGGCCCTTCCGGTGCCGGTAAATCAACGCTCGCCCATCTGGCTGGGCGGCTTTGGGATGTGGAGGGCGGTTCGATCACGCTTGGCGGCATTGATATCCGCGAGATGCCGCTTGAAGATCTAAGCAAATATGTCTCTTTTGTGTTTCAGGATGTTTTCCTGTTTGACGATACGATTGCCGGAAATATAGGGGTTGCCGATCCGCGCGCGACTGAGGCCGAGATCATTGAAGCCTGCAAGGCTGCGAGGGCTCATGAGTTTATCGAAGCGCTGCCGGAGGGATATGATACCCGGATCGGGGAGCGGGGGACTCGCCTTTCCGGTGGTGAACGTCAGAGACTATCCATTGCCAGGGCTATCCTGAGAAACGCGCCGTTGTTGATCCTGGACGAAGCGACAGCCTACGCGGATGTTCTCAATGAAGCGGGCATCATGTCGGCGCTTGATGAACTGACCCGTAATAAAACGGTTCTGATGATTGCTCATCGCCTTGAAACAGTCCGAAAAGCCGGCACGATTGTTGTGCTTGACAACGGTACCGTGAAGGACCTCGGTACTCATGAAGAATTAATGGAAAGATGTTCCCTCTATCAGAGGCAGTGGGCTGATATGAAACGTGGACAGGGTGAAGAGGGCAGCGAGGCATCATCATGATCAGGGATAATCTTGTAACCACGGTGGCACGGCTGGCCGGCAGTGAGGCGGAAGCCAGAATGTGGCGGGGGATCACAGGCCGCGTTCTGGAAGCCGCTTTTGCATCGGCCCCGGTATTTACGACGGCGCTGGCCATTCAGTGGCTTATAAATGACGATATGACCATAGTGAGATTGGCCGTTTTGACAGGGGCTCTGGTTGTTGCTCTGATTGGTCAGTATCTGCTGATTGTAAAATCTGACCTGGATACGTTCGGGGCCGGTTATGACATGATGTGTGATATGCGGTTGGCGGTTGCGGACCACCTCAAAAAGCTGCCGCTCGGTTTCTTTTCAAGAAGACGAACAGGAGACCTGACAACTGTTGTTGCTGAGAATATCCAGGTTGCAGAGGAACTCTTTACCCATCTGATTTCAGCTATCGCGGGTGGCTTTGCTAATGCGTTGGTGATCGCGTTGCCCATGATGATTGTTGACTGGCGCATTGGGTTCGTCATGCTGATCAGTGTTCCGGTCTCCGGGGTTGTAACGATACTGTTTCGTGGCTGGTTCCTGGATCTGTCCAGGCGGCGACTGGATCAGATTGCGGACACGGCTTCCAGGCTGCTGGAATATGTTCAGGGGATCAAGGTGATCCGAACATATGGGCTCGTCGGAGAGCGCTTCAGCAGCCTGAAAAACGCCCTGCATCAGTTGAAGGTTATCTCCATTCGGCTGGAAGTCGCCGGCGGCATTGCCCTTATGCTGTTCAGCCTGCTGCTGGAAGCGGCCTTTCTGCTGGTCATTCCCTTTTCACTGACCTTCTATCTGGATGGCAGCTTGTCCGCCGTCTCGGTGATTGTTGCTTTGTTCCTGGCTATCCGGTTTTATACACCGATTGAGGAAACAACCGTTTTCCTCGCCGAAGCCACCTATATGAAACGTAATCTGGAGCGGGTTCAGGACGTTCTGCAAGAGAAGAAACTCAGTGAGCCGGAAACAGAAGCCTTGCTGGACGGTCATTCTGTCTGCTTTGAGGGTGTTGATTTTTCCTATGATGGTAGCGATGAAAAGACGCTTGCAAGTATTTCCTTGACGGTCAGGGAGGGCACCACGACCGCGGTTGTGGGACCATCCGGTTCCGGTAAAAGTACATTGCTCAATCTGATCCTGCGTTTTTATGACGTAAAGAACGGCGGTATTAGTATCGGTGGTGTTGATGTAAGGAAACTGACGGCTGAGCAGTTACTGGGAGAGTTGTCGCTGGTGTCACAGGATGTCTATCTGTTTAATGACAGCATTCGGGGAAACATCCTGGTGGGGAACAGAGAGGCGACTGAAGAACAGATGGTGGAGGCGGCGAAGGCGGCTTATGCCCATGAATTTATCACAGCCCTGCCATACGGTTATGACACAATGGTCGGAGAGGGCGGAGCGGCCTTGTCGGGTGGTGAGCGCCAGAGAGTGTCTATTGCCCGGGCGCTTCTTAAAGACGCGCCGATCCTGTTGCTGGACGAGGCGACGGCATCGGTTGACCCGGCAAATGAAGCTAAAATTCATGATGCTCTTTCCGAACTGATGAAGGGGCGGACAGTCATCGTGATTGCTCATCGGTTGCAGACTATCCGCAAGGCGGATCAGATTATCGTCCTGGAAAGAGGGAAGGTTGCCGAAATCGGGAGCCATGACCAGCTTGTTGCAGGCAATGGCCTATACAGTCGAATGACGTCCTCCTAAACAGAAAAAGCTCAGGTGAATTTGCGGAAGAACCGGGTTCGGTCAAACATGTCTTCCAGTTCTTCCAATCGTTCCTTGGTGGCAGGCCAGGTTCTTTCCTGAACCTCGGCAATGATCATTTCCATCAACAGCAACGTCGTTGCGGATGAATCCCAGGCTGACGGAACCGTAATGCGGTTACTGAAGGTAATTTCCGCATAGGTCTCAACCGGGGAGTGCCATTGATCGGTGAATAATATGATCTTGGCTCCTTTTTCAGCAACCATTTCGGCTAGTTTCAAGGTGCTGGTCTCATAGCGACGAACATCAAAGATGACAACAATATCATTTGGTTTCACATCCAGAAGATAATGAGCCCAGGCGTTTGAATTTGAGCTGATATGAGTAACCTTCTTGCGGATAACCTGCATATGAAGGAAGAAATAATCCGCCAATGTCCGGGTGATGCGGCCGCCAACGATGTAAACAACCGGGTCCGGATTACTGAGAAGATCGCAGGCTTTGTCGAATTCCCGCACATCCATCTGACCCAGGGTCTGGCGGATATTATCGATGACTGCATCTGTAAAGCGGTTGACGATATGCTCTTGTGGCACCTTGCCCGACCAGTTCTCGTGCTTGACAATAGGTCCGGATATTTTTTCATCCAGCTCTTTGCGAAGAGAAGCCTGAAAATCCGGAAAGCCTCCAAATCCTAACTTCTGGACGAGCCGAGCAACTGTTGGCGTTGAAACGTCTGCTGCCTCGGCAAGCGTTGTAATCGTTCCGAGGCCAGAGACCGGATAATTTTTCAGGATCACATCGGAAAGCTGCCGCTCCGCACGGGTCAGCGTACTCTCTTCTTCATGCAATCTTTCTGCAATGGTTTTGTTAGACACCGCTTCCTCCCTTTGAAGGGATATCCTTATTTCAAGAATATGGAAAGCAAATGTTGAAGAATAAATATTGACATATGGTAATTGGTTGAAGAGAATTTTACATTCTGAGCTGTCTGCTGTTCCGGAGGAAGAGTAAACCGTTGTCGCCTGTATCCATTGTCAATCCGGACGCCGGAAATCCTGTTCTGCTGATCTGTGAGCATGCCTCCCGTTACATTCCATCTGACTATAACGGATTGGGATTGTCGGAGGAGGAGCAGAAGAGCCATATTGCCTGGGATCCTGGTGCCCTGTGCGTTGCCGAAAAACTGTCTCATATGCTGGATGCGACGCTTGTCAGTGCCACCCATTCACGGCTTTTATATGACTGTAATCGTCCGCCGGAGGCTGCAGATTCCATTCCTGAAAGAAGTGAACTGTTCGATGTGCCCGGAAATGCGGCACTCTCGGTGGAAGATCGCAAGAAGCGGGTGGAGGCCTTCTACGACCCGGTTCAGAAGGGTATCCGGAACGTCATCAACGCTTTTGCGGAACCGCCGGTTATTATCACAATTCACAGCTTCACGCCGGTTTATTTCGGTAAAAAACGAGATGTGGAACTGGGTATTCTCCATGATGAAGATAGGTCTCTGGCCGATGCCATGCTATTGAAAGCCTCTGCGTTGGAGAGTTTGGTGATCCGGCTTAACGAACCTTACAGCGCCGCTGATGGGGTCACTCATACCCTTAAAGTCCACGGCGTTGATAACGGCTTTAAAAATGTAATGTTGGAAATTCGCAATGACCTCATTGTGACCGAAGAACAGTGCGAGACGATGGCGAAGATGCTATACAGCCTGACGGGAGAGGCTCTGCAGCACTGTGGGGTCGACATCAGGCAAGGGGGCTTTTGATGCAGGGCTTTATGCGCTCATATATCCGCATAGTGGATACCGTTAATCGGCGGATCGGGCGAGTGATGATGTATGGCGTTTTTGTCATGGTTGCCATCTTCATTTGGTCTTCGGTTTCCAAGACCTTTTTTCTGCCGTCTCTTTGGACTTTGGAGGTCGCGCAGTTCGCCATGGTGGCCTATTACATCATGGGTGGTCCTTATTCTATTCAGCTTGGTTCCAATGTGCGAATGGATCTGTTTTATGGAAACTGGTCTGTTAAGAGAAAAGCACAAGTGGATGGTATTACAATATTTTTCCTGATTTTCTATTTGGGCGTTCTACTCTATGGCGCTATCGACAGTACGGCTTATTCGCTCCAGTATAACGAGCGAAGTCCGACCGCCTGGCGGCCGTATCTGTGGCCGATTAAAGTGATTATGTGTGTTGGATTTTTCCTGATGCTGCTGCAGGCGATATCGGAGTTTTTCAAGGACATGCTTAAACTTCGCGGGGAGGAAGCCTGATGTCCTATGAGATGATCGCGCTGTTTATGTTTGCGTCCATGATGCTGATGCTTCTCACCGGGCAAAGGGTGTTCGGCGCTATCGGGGCTGTTGCTTCTGTTGCTGCATTACTGCTCTGGGGAACTGGTGGGTCGGATATACCATTTTCCGCCGCCATGAAGCTTATGAAATGGTATCCGCTGCTGACCCTGCCTATGTTTATTTTTATGGGTTATGTGCTGTCGGAATCCAAAATCGCAGATGACCTCTACAAAATGTTCCATGTCTGGATGGGTCCCGTAAGTGGCGGTCTCGCCATTGGTACCATTGGGTTGATGGTTCTTATTTCAGCCATGAACGGTTTGTCGGTTGCCGGTATGGCGATCGGTGCGACGATCGCCCTGCCTGAGCTGTTACGCCGGGGCTACGACAAGAAGATGGTAACGGGGGTGATCCAGGCCGGATCATCGCTGGGTATTCTGGTGCCGCCATCGGTTGTTCTTGTCCTGTATGCGATGATATCACGGCAGCCGGTCGGCCAACTCTGGTTGGCCGGTGTGATCCCAGGCCTCGTAATGGCGGCCATGTTTATCGCCTATATCTATATCCGTTGTAAGCTCAACCCCGAGCTTGGTCCGGCCCTCCCGAAAGAGGAACGAGATGTTCCGATGGCCGAGAAATTAAGGCTCCTAAGAGCCGGGGCACTTCCTTTCGTTATTTTCTTCGCCATGATGATACCTTTCGTCAATGGCTGGACGTCGCTTGTGGAAAGCTCTGCCATCGGTGCCATGACGGCCTTTATTGCGGCTGTTCTGAAAGGACGAATGACCAGACAGGTTTTTGAAACGTCGGTTCGGCAAACCCTGGCCATTTCCTGCATGTTTATGTGGATTATTCTGGCCGCCCTTGGTTTTGGCGCTGTCTTTGACGGGCTGGGTGCCGTCCGGGCGATCAGTAATCTGTTTACCGATCAGCTTGGCCTGGACCCCTGGGTGATCCTGATCATGATGCAGATCAGTTTCCTGATCATGGGAACCTTTCTGGATGACACGGCCATGCTGGTGATTGTTGCGCCGCTTTATGTGCCGCTCGTGAAGGTGCTGGGTTTTGACCTGATCTGGTATGGTGTTCTCTATACCATTACCACCCAGATTGCCTATATGACACCGCCGTTCGGCTATAATCTGTTTCTTATGCGGGCTATGGCTCCGCCTGAGATCAGTCTGCGGGATATCTACGGATCTATCCTGCCGTTTGTTCTGGTTATGGTGACGGCACTTGCCGTTATCATGGCCTTTCCGGAGATCGCGCTCTGGTTACCAAAAACAGTCTATGGGAGATAACGCAAATTCGTTTGGAAGTGAGTAGCTGATTAAGGGGCAGGACCTTAAGGATCTGAGCCTGAAAGTGACAAGATCTAACAGATAATCTGGAGGTAGTTATGACAACACGGCGTAATTTTATTAAGGGAGCGGCTGTTGCAGCACCCGCCGCAGCTTTTGCCGCACCGGCGATTGCTCAATCAAAAATTAAATGGCGGATGCAGACTTATGCGGGCGCGGCTCTCGCCGAGCATGTGATCAAGCCGGCCATCGACAGCTTTAACAAGATTGCCGGTGATGAAATGGAGATAGAACTGTATTTCGCGGATCAACTGGTTCCGACCGGTGAATTGTTCCGAGCGATGCAAAAGGGAACGATTGATGCGGTCCAGTCTGACGATGATTCAATGGCTTCCCCAACGGAAGTTACGGTCTTTGGTGGGTATTTTCCGTTCGCATCCCGTTATTCGCTCGATGTGCCAGTTCTGTTCAACCAGTATGGTCTCAATGAGATCTGGGACGCCGAATATTCAAAAGTTGGTGTGAAACACATTTCTGCCGGTGCGTGGGATCCGTGCCATTTTGCAACAAAAGACCCTATTAAAAGCCTGGCTGATCTTAAAGGAAAGCGGGTCTTTACCTTCCCGACGGCGGGCCGCTTCCTCAGCCAGTTCGGTGTTGTGCCGGTAACGCTTCCCTGGGAAGATATTGAAGTTGCCGTTCAAACCGGTGAGCTGGATGGTATTGCCTGGTCCGGTATCACTGAAGACTACACGGTTGGTTGGGCAGATGTGACCAACTACTTCCTGACGAATAATATCTCCGGTGCCTGGGCGGGGTCTTTCTTCGCCAATATGGATCGCTATAACGAGCTGCCGGATCACCTGAAAGAGCTTCTCAAAGTTTGTATGGACCAGAGCCACTATTATCGTCAGTGGTGGTATTGGGGCGGTGAAGCCAATCTGCGGGTGAACGGCACTAAAATGAAGCTGACCAGTATCCCGGACGAAGAATGGGCAACGGTTGAAGCCGCAGCCCTTAAGTTCTGGGACGAGATTGCGGCCGAGTCTGAAACCAAGGCTAAAGTCGTTAATATCTTCAAGAAATATAATGCGGATATGCAGAAAGCCGGACGCCCTTACCGGTACGGCTGATCGTCATTTTCATGTTAGGAAAAGCGCCGGTTTTCCCGGCGCTTTTTTATGTCAGATCATCTTTTAGCAACGGTTTGAGAAACTGCCGATCATACCGTCGGATGCAATTGGTTTCGACGGCAAAATCATAGGCCGCCTGGCAATCCGGATCTTGCATGCTATCCGTCCGATAGGTTTCATAGGCGGCAAGGGACGGAAAGGAAAAAAGTGCCAGAGCCAGATCATTGGCACTTTCGTGGGGCAGAAAATAGCCGTGATGTGATCCACCGAACTTTTCGACCAATGGGATCCACAGCTTCGCATAATGCTCAAATTCCGCAAGCTTTGTCGGTTCTACTTCATATCTGACATAACAGGTGATCATAAAGGTTCTTTCTGGATCATTTAAGAGAAAGACGGATACGGGAGTGTAGAATGTTTCAAAGGAAATGTTTGATATATTTTGAGGATGCTAGCCGGCAATATAATCCCCGGCAAACTGCCGGATGTCGTCGTGGATGTCATACCAGTCCGGTTTCGAATCCACATGAATATGGACAATTGGTTTAACGCCCGGGTCATCATCAAGAGCTGATACCGGCACCACATAAATACCGGCATCAGGTTCCGCACCGCCGATGGCGGAACCACAATGCTTGCAGAAGCTCCGCGTGAGTGTCCAGGGTACTTCCGGCTTGTAATGAGTGAGGCAGTCAACGCCTTCTGTCATGGAAAAATCCCGAATATTTCCAATGAGAAAGGCCGCCTGGTGGCCGGTTGATTTCCTGCAGCGCGAGCAGTGGCAATGGCTTAGGGAATTGGGTTTTCTGGAAATTTCGAATTTAACTTTTTTGCAAAGACAACTGCCATGTATCATTTTTTGCTCCCCTTTTTTGATTGAGAACAAAAGTAGAACATTTGATTTTTTCTGTCAATCAAGGATGACTATAAGATAGCCAGTTTTCGATCGGAAGTGACAGCACGATGGAGAGTTGTCTTGAGTTGATCTTCTGTGAAGGGCTTAGTGATGACCTGATCCATGCCCGCTTTTCTAAAGACAGCCAACCGTTCAGCAAACGCCTCGGCGGTCAGGCCGATAATCGGGATGGCTTTATCAGGGCAAGAGGAGGCGCGGATTATCTCGGTTGCTTCGATGCCATCCATTTCGGGCATATGAACATCCATCAGGACGATATCAAAGCCTCCTTCAAAAACCTTGTCTGCGGCCAATCTTCCATTCTCTACATGAGTTACGGAATGTCCCAGCTTTTCCAGAAAGGCAGATGCAATCATTGCATTGACATCATTGTCTTCCGCGAGCAACACATTCAAGGGCTCCTGATGAGAGGAGAGATCGGTTCTGTTCAGAGGTTCGATCGGCAAATCGCTGTCTTCGACCTCTTCAAGGGGAAGGTGGATAATGAAGCGGCTTCCTTGACCAACTTTACTTTTCACATCAATACGGCCCCCCATCAGTTCAATCAGTTGTTTGATGATTGAGAGCCCAAGGCCAGTACCGCCATATCTACGGGTTATAGAGGTATCTTCCTGGGTAAAGGCGTCAAAAATGAGAGGAAGACGGTCTTTCGCAATGCCGATACCGGAATCTGAAACCTCAAGAATGTACTCAGGATCAGATAGCGGGACGACATTATCTTCTTGAGGATTAAGCACGGCCGTTCTGCTGACCGACAGAGAAATGGTGCCTTCGTCGGTGAATTTAAAGGCATTGCTCAGCAGGTTATTC
>DIYE01000050.1:0-3399 GCA_002428885.1 Alphaproteobacteria bacterium UBA6062 | reverse complement strand
AGGCATTGCTCAGCAGGTTATTCAGGATCTGCCGTAATCTGGTTTCATCGCTTCGAATGGTTGGCGCACAGGTATCATCAATTGTAACCTGGAAGTTCAGGTTCTTATTGTCTGCCATGATTTTAAATGGGGCGATTGTCGATGTCAGCATATCGGCAAAACTGAAAATGGCTTTTTCAATTTCAACAGAGCCATTTTCAATCTTGCTCATATCGAGAATGTCATTAACCAGCGACAGTAAATTCTGACCTGAGGAGGTCAGGATATCCAGTCGTTCCTGTTGCTCCTTGTCCAGGGAGCTGTCCCGTAGTAGCTGTGCCATTCCAATAACACCGTTCAGAGGGGTTCGGATTTCGTGGCTCATGGATGCCAGGAATTCCGTTTTGGCAACACTGGCGGCTTCTGCATCTTCTTTTGCTTCGCGCAAGGATGCGGTACGCCGGGCAATGGTTTCTTCCAGGTTTCTATTGATTTGCTCGACCTCCGCTTTGGAGGCTTCGAGCTTCAGTTGAGCCTGGGTAAGTTCTGTTATATCTTGAAGCAGCCCGTATATTTTTACCGGCTTTCCGTTAGTGTCATGGCGAATGTCACCATAACTGACCACATACCGGATTGATCCGTCATCATGTTGAAGACGATAACGTAATGAAAAGGGATTTCCCTTTGCCACCTTGGCTTCCTGAGTGACGATCACCCGATCCCTGTCATCAGGATGAATACGGGATTTAAAAAGATCGTAGGAAGGCATTTCGGTCATGGGAAGACCATATATGGCATACAGGGTTTCCGACCATTCTTCCGTATTGGTAATTAAATCAAGATCCCAGTAGCCGATATGAGCAACCTGTTGAGCCCTTAACAGGCTGACATTATTTTGGTCCAGCTCCTCAGAAATCTTCTGACTGTTCTGAATCTCAGCTTCCAGACTGTTCAGGGTATTCTGCGTCCATATGATCATGGCATTGAAGGATGCGTTTAGATTTCCCATCTCGTCATGGGAATGAACCGGTACGCGAGCGTTCAGGTTTCCGGACATGATATCCTGACTGACAGATGACAGGTTTAGAATAGGATTAAGAAGTCTTTTCCTGAGATGGAAGAAGGAGAAAAAAGAGAAAAGCAAGGTGAAGACAACAAGTGCTATCACCGTGTTCTGAAGGCCAAGAGTTTGTTCTCTGATCTCACTAATTTCTACTAGAAACCGCTCATCAACCAACTTAATAAAGACATTTATCGGCTGCATGATGGAGGCTTTTTCCGTGTGATATTTTTTGCCGTGAAGGATATTTTTGGCCACGGTCGGATTAGGGGATTTCTTGATGGTCAGGTTACCCTCACTATCCGCAAAAAGCCCTTTCATGGCTGCAAAGGCTGCTTTTTCAAGCTTTACCAGCGTATCTGAATTACTTTTTGCTTTCGCCAGGAGTGCCTTTTCCTCGTCTGTGAGGCTGATTTCCTCCATGAGTTTCTTAAGGGACGCCCGTTCACCGGAAGAGGGGAGCTCCATATCACCGGCAATGATAAAATCCCAATAGACGGTATGATAATTTTTCGGCCTTGGAGCAAGACCTTCGCGGATAGCAAGAATGTGGTTGAAATAACGTTCGAAACGCATGTCGCCCGTAACAGCATAGGTTCTGGCCATTCGCGTAAGATCATCGGAACTCTGGCGTAATTGATCAGCCAGTTCCAGAGCACGGGTGTGGCGTTGTTCGCTGACAACCATGCGGGAATTGTTGTCTGCCAGCAGGCTCATGACAAAGACTGTCGCGCCAAGCAAGCAAAACAGAACAATAAAGATCGCAACGATCCGTGTTTTTAGCGACATAAGACAAATTAATCCTTATTTTGTCTTAATATTAGAGATTTAAATTTTACAAAACGTTAATTTTTCAAGCGTTTAGGTAACGGTTTTGACCGGCCTTCGGGAAAGAGTACTTTCGGCAACTCACAGGGAAATTACGTTGAGGGTGCGTGTTTTTTCTTTAGCCTTTTAAAGTTGATTTTCCGGGTATTCGAAAAGTAGAATTTAATTTTGCTTGCTCTAAAATCAGGATTGACCTTCCGGCAATTTATTAATAACAAGTTCTACTCATAATTTATTTAGGGTGGCTTGGCATGTCTGACGGGGTTGTGGCAGAAAGCGAGATGGATACAGGGCTTGCAAGCCTTGTTCTGCTGTTGAAATTCCTGGGCCTTGCGGTCGACCCTGAACAGATTCGTCATCAATATTCCAAGGCGGGTGTTCCTATTAGCGTTACGGATATGCTCCGTTGTTCCAAACAGCTGGGCGTGAAGGCGCGTAGTATCAAAACCAAATGGAAGCGACTCTCAAAACTGCATTTGCCGGCAATTGCCGAAAATCATCAAGGCGAATTTGTCATTCTGGGAAAGGTTGCAGATGACCAGGTTCTTATACAGGATCCGCGGGAGGGGCGTCCTGCAACCTTAAGTCGGGAGGAGTTTGAAAGCAGCTGGTCCGGGCGGCTGATTATGCTGACAACCAGGGCGCGCGAGGTTGGAGAAAACCGGCGCTTTGATTTTACCTGGTTTATTCCATCAATTGTCCGTTTTCGTCGTCTCTTTGCCGAGGTGCTGATTGTTTCCTTCTTTATCCAGGTCTTTGCCCTGATCACGCCCATGTTTTTCCAGGTGGTGATCGACAAGGTTCTGGTGAATAAGGCGCTCACAACTCTGGATGTATTGGTTTTTGGTCTTATTACGGTGACGGTTTTCGAGGTCCTGATGACAGGGCTCCGAACCTATGTACTGGCTCATACAACCAACCGGATGGATGTTGAGCTCGGCGCCAAGCTTTTCCGCCATGTGCTTGGGCTACCCATTGCCTATTTTCAGTCCAGGCGGGTCGGTTTAACGGTTGCCCGTGTGCGGGAGCTTGAAAGCATCCGGGAGTTTCTGACGGGACATGCTCTGACGATTGTGATCGATCTGCTGTTCGCGTTCGTCTTTCTGGGCGTTATGTATTTTTATTCCAGTACGCTGACACTGGTGGTGATCGCATCCTTTCCTTTTTATATCGCGGTTACACTGGCTGTTACACCAATCCTCAGAAAACGGCTTTTGGAGAAATTTGCCCGAGGTGCAGAAAACCAGGCTTTCCTGGTGGAAAGCATTACCGGCGTGGAAACCGTTAAATCCATGGCGGTGGAACCTCAGATGCAACGGCGCTGGGAGGAGCAACTGGCAGGCTATGTCGGTGCGGGTTTCCGGGTTAATTTCCTTGCCAATGTGGGCAGTCAGGCCATTCATCTGATTAACAAAATAACATCGGCACTGACGTTATGGTTCGGGGCGGGGTTGGTGATTAACGGAGACATCTCTGTTGGTCAGTTTATCGCCTTTAATATGCTGGCCAACCGGCTGACCCAGCCGATCCTG
>DIYE01000137.1:3114-3299 GCA_002428885.1 Alphaproteobacteria bacterium UBA6062 | reverse complement strand
ACCTCACCGGCTGTAACATTGGCGACCAGCGGGACCGTTGGTGGTGCGATGGTCACTTCCGCCAGCTTTTCCGCCATCACATCGGCCGCTGGTTGCATCAGGGGGCAATGGAAAGGGGCACTCACCGGCAGCAACATGGCTTTCCGCACACCTTTTTCCTTGGCCAGTTCGATGGCCCGTTCCAC
>DIYE01000137.1:0-3065 GCA_002428885.1 Alphaproteobacteria bacterium UBA6062 | reverse complement strand
GCCAGTTCGATGGCCCGTTCCACAGCTTCCTTATGACCGCTCAAAACGACCTGACCGTCGGCATTATCATTGGCGGCAACACAGACGCCGTTGTCTCCGCCAGCTTCGGAAGCCTCTTGCACCAGTTCTTCCACCGGACCGATATCCATACCAAGAAGCGCGGCCATGGCACCCACGCCAACCGGAACCGCCTGCTGCATGGCCAGGCCACGTGCTTTCAGCAGCCTTGCTGTATCCGCCAGTTCCAAGGATCCCGCAGCTGTCAGTGCGGAATATTCGCCCAGGGAGTGACCTGCAACAAAATCGGCGGCATCGGCCAATTTGAGATTACCTTCGCTTTCCAGAACACGGGCAACAGCCACACTAACCGCCATCAGGGCCGGCTGGGTGTTTTCCGTCAGCGTCAGTTCCTCCATCGGACCTTCATACATGAGTTTGGTGAGGTTCTGGCCGAGAGCGTCATCCACCTCTTCAAAAACCTGGGCTGCAACTGGAAAAGCGTCCGCAAGCTCCTTGCCCATTCCTACCGATTGACTTCCCTGCCCCGGAAAAACAAATGCACGTTTCATATATTTCTGGTCCGATTTTGTGTAAATCTATTCAGGACAGTCATATTACCTCAGTTTTTCCTGTCAAGCCCACTTGCATAAAGTCCATAAATCTGTATAGTCCGCCGCCTCAATAACTCCTTGCCGGCGGAGGCCGGCTAAGTCTGGTCGGTTGGTGACTGTACCAACTCCAGGCATTTATAAGCCATAAGGAGCTTTTAACGATGCCTCTTTACGAGACAGTTTTTATTGCTCGTCAGGATATCTCCACTCAGCAAGTGGAAACACTGACAGAAGAAATGTCCAAATTCATCACTGACGGTGAAGGACAGGTTGCCAAAATCGAAAATTGGGGCCTGCGCAATCTCGCTTACAAGGTCAAGAAAAATCGCAAGGGCCACTACGTCCTGCTGAACCTTGATGCGCCGATCGCCGCCGTGAAGGAAATGGAACGCAATATGCTTCTGAACGAAGATATTTTGCGTCACATGACACTGCGTGTCGAAGAGCTGGAAGAAGGCGATTCCGTCATGCTCCAGAGCAAGAGCCAGCGTCCGCGCCGAGACCGCGATTCCGAAGATGGTGATGCTGCGGAAAGCAAACCTGCTGAAGCCGCTGCTGAAGAAAAAACCGAAGTTGCTGCTGAAGGGGAAGAATAATGTCTGATGCACGTCGTCCTTTTTTCCGCCGCCGTAAAACCTGCCCTTTCTCCGGGGAAGGTGCTCCGAAAATCGATTACAAAGACGTAAAGCTTCTGCAGCGCTTTGTTTCCGAACGCGGTAAAATCATGCCAAGCCGAATCACAGCCGTTTCCGCCAAGAAACAGCGTGAACTGGCAACTGCCATCAAACGGGCCCGCAATCTCGCATTGCTGCCGTTTGTCGTAAAATAGGGTTTTCGGAAAAGAGGAAACTCTTTAACGGAAACCGGGATTGATGATCAGGGACTTAAGCTTTAGCGTCGCGTTCGGGATTGCCAGTACAGCGCTTCTCTCCTTTTCCCTTCTGGGAGCCGGAGGGCAGGCAACGTCAGGAAATGCCCTGCAGACCATGTCCCTGATGACTCTGTCGGTTATCCCGCTCTTTCTCTCCGGATTGGGCTGGGGACTGGCAAATGCAGCGATTGCAATCCTGACCGGAGCGATCATTGCAGGTCTGTTCGTCGATCCCATGTTCAGTATTACCTATGTTGTGACCTGCGGCTTACCGGTTCTGGCCATTGTTCGCCAGGCCCTGTTATGGCGCGAGGAAAACAACAAGATAATCTGGTACCCGGCATCCGGTCTTATGGTGTGCTGGGTTTTAATCTGTATCGCTCTTTCATGTGTCGCGACACTGCTGCTTTACATGAATGATGAATTGAGGGCTGAGCTGATCAAGCAGTTTGAACTGGTTGTCGCTCATGTCCGCAAACAGGGTGAGATGTTCGGTACGGTAACGGCCGAGGAACTGATTTGGCTGATGCCTCAGTTCTTTGGTCCGAGTTGGGGGATACTCCTTCTGATCAGCGGTTGTCTCGCACAGGGGCTTCTCGTTCGCTTTAAGAAGAATATCCGTCCAAGCCCGGAATTTTCCGGGTTTGCCATGCCGAAATGGATTGCTGTCGCCGCCGTTGTCAGCGTGATCGCCAGCCTGCTTATTCAGCAGCCCGGCCCTGTCATCGGTGCGATTGTCGTCACACTGGAAATCGTTTTTTTCCTTCAGGGAATGGCGGTTATCCATAAGGTTTCAGGCAACTGGAGCTACCGCTCACTGGTTTTGACGGCGGTATATCTGATTGTCATTTTAATGTTCTGGCCGGCCCTGGTCATAGCTTTGCTGGGGCTGACAGATAGCTGGTTAAACTTTAGAAGTCGTCTACAGGCGGCTCCCGATCAGGAGGAAGACTGATGGAAATTGTATTGTTGGAGCGTGTTGAAAAGCTCGGTCAAATGGGTGATGTCGTAAAGGTAAAGAACGGTTATGCCCGTAACTTCCTGCTGCCACAGGGAAAAGCCCTGCGGGCGAGCAAAGCCAATCTGGAGATCTTCGAAAAGCAGCGGGCTCAGCTTGAAGCTGATAACTTGAAGCGCAAAGACGAAGCCTCTGCCGTTGGTGATAAACTGGACGGTCAGTCCGTTATCCTGATCCGGGCCGCGAGTGAAAGTGCTCAGCTTTACGGCTCTGTCAGCACGCAGGACATTGCCCGCGCTGTTTCCGAAGCCGGCTTTACCGTTGACCGCAAGCAGGTCACCATGGACAAGGTTCTGAAAACTCTCGGCCTGCATGACGTTAAAATCCGTCTGCATCCGGAAGTTTCCGTAACCATCACAGTAAACATTGCCCGCTCTGAAGAAGAAGCAGAAATTCAGGCTCGCGGCGAATCCGTTGAAGCGGTGGCCGAAGCAGCCCTCGACAACCTGGATGAAGCAGTTGCTGACGTTTTTGAATCAACTGCGGAACAAGAACACGAGGATGGCGAAGAAGAATCCTAATCTTTTTCGATCTCTTGAATTAAAGGCGGCTCCGGGAAACCGGA
>DIYE01000318.1 GCA_002428885.1 Alphaproteobacteria bacterium UBA6062 | reverse complement strand
GGGGCGGAACTCGTCTGGCTGTTCTCTACTATTGCTTCTACCGTTTACGTCCCGATCGTTCTTTATGTCTTGATTGTCGAAAAACCAACGATCGGGATGGAGGAACTGTTTTTTATCATTGGTAGTTCCCTTATCCATCTGGGTTATTTTCTTCTTCTGCAACGGGGGTATCGGATCGGTGACCTATCCCTCGTTTATCCGACGGCGCGAGCTACAGGTCCTGTTCTGTCGACAGTCTTTGCCGTAATATTCCTGGGGGAGTATGTCACTCTTCAGAGCCTTACAGGCACCGCAATCATAATCTTTGGCGTTTTATGCCTGACTGGCGGTCTTCGGGCCGGAAGAACCCATATGACGCATTCTCTTTTGTTTGGTCTGGGCGCAGGTTTACTGATCGGGAGTTACACCGCCTGGGATGCGTATACGGTTTCCATGTTGGCGGTCCCTCCCCTGATCCTCGATTTTGCGACGACAGTGGCCCGTTTCTTTCTTCTGGCCCCCGTCGCTTACCGCAAAAGAGCAGACGTGAAACAGCATTGGAGAGATCACAGAACAGCGGTGATCTATGTCGCTATCACTTCATCCCTGTCTTATCTGCTGGTTCTGTATGCGATGACCTTTACACCTATTATCTATGTGGCGCCGCTCCGTGAAACCAGTGTGTTACTGGCAGTGCTTGCAGGCTCAATTCTTCTGGGAGAAGGACATCTGAAACAGCGGCTTATCTGGTCTTGCGTCATCCTGATCGGTGTCAGTCTTCTGGCAACCGCATAGAATAACGGGGGCTTACGCCCCCGATTTTCCGTTAATCACCTTCGCCAACCCTTTGGGAAAGAGCCGCCGCCAGATAATCGTCAAGGTCGCCATCCAGCACACCCTGAGCATTGCCTTTTTCAACCCCCGTCCGGAGATCCTTCACCATCTGATAAGGATGCAGGACATAGGATCGGATCTGGTGTCCCCAGCCGATATCCGTCTGTTGTCCCCGTGCCTCCATAGCGGCTTCCTCGCGCTTCTGGAGTTCCAGTTCATACAGGCGGGACTTCAGCATTTTCATGGCCGAAGCCCGATTTTTATGCTGCGAACGGTCATTCTGACACTGCACGACGACATTGGTCGGAATATGGGTGATCCGGATTGCTGATTCTGTTCGGTTAACATGCTGACCACCGGCACCGGACGCCCGGTAGGTATCGATCCGCAAATCCTTCTCGTCGATTTCAATATCGATATCATCGTCGATCACCGGAAATACCCCGACGGAAGAGAAGCTTGTATGACGGCGGGCGTTGGAATCGAACGGTGAGATCCGCACCAGCCGGTGAACACCGGATTCCGTTTTCAGCCAGCCATAAGCATTTTCACCGGAAATTTCGATTGTCACAGATTTAAGCCCCGCTTCTTCACCGGCGCTTTCTTCCAGGGTTTTGACCTTGCAGCCATGCTGATCCGCCCACCGCATATACATACGCAGCAGGATTTGGGTCCAGTCCTGGGATTCTGTTCCGCCGGCACCTGCATGAATTTCCACATAGCAGTCGTTAGCGTCCACTTCACCGGACAACATGCTTTCAAGACGGCGCTTATCCACTTCAGCCGCCAGTTCGTTCAAGGCTTCAGCGGCTTCGTTGAGCGTATCCTCATCCTCTTCCATTTCGGAAAGCTCGATAAGTTCAACAGTATCTTCCAGGTCCTGAGAAATCCGCTTATAGGCGTTGATCGCCGTATCCAGGCTGGTTCGTTCCCGCATCAGGCTTTGAGCCTTGGATGAGTCGTTCCACAAATCCGGATCTTCGACGAGAGAGTTTAGTTCTTCAAGGCGGCGGGTAGCATTGTCCCAGTCAAAGATGCCTCCTCAGCAGGTCCATTGCCTGCTTGATTTCGTCAACAACGGCCTGATGTTCGGCGCGCATGTCTGCTCCACTTCTTTATTTGAGTTAGGGTCGGACCCCGGTCAGGTTGAAAGGGAAATTACTGATAACTGTCGCGTCAGTAAAGACCGCCTGTACCGGATGTTGTCGAATTTTTTGGACGATCAATAGAAATTGTCGAAAGGCCGCCGCTATCGGTGCCGTCCAGGACACGACCGACCTCGGTGAGGCGATCAGATGTTTTGAAGGCTTCGAGGATAACCCGTTTATCACCAGGAACGGCCGGTAAACCTGTCGTCGCATTGACACGAACCAATCGGATTCCTTCCGGAACCCGAAACGGAATGGCAGATTTATCTTTCAGCGCTTCCATCATAAAGTCCCGAAAGATCGGAGAAGCAACACTGCTGCCCCCTTCCTTGGGGCCAAGGGTTCTTGGTGTATCAAAGCCAACATAGATACCGACGGCCAGGTCCGGTGAAAAACCGACGAACCAGGCATCCCGGGCTTCGTTACTGGTGCCGGTTTTACCGGCCAGCGGTTTTTTAATAACAGCGATCTTGCGGCCGGTTCCCCGCTGGACAACGCCTTCCAGCATCGAGACCACCTGATAAGCCGTTGCCGGAGACAAAACCTGTTTTCGGTTATCCGGAATGTCCGGTTCAGTTTGTTCTCGCCAGTTTGAAGCGATGCACCCCGGACACTCCCTTGTATCGTGACGGTAAATTGCCGTGCCGCGGCGATCCTGGATCCGATCGATCAGAGTGGGGGCGATTTCCTTGCCGCCATTGACGAGTTCTGCATAGGCTGTTGTCATCTTGAGAAGCGTTGTATCCATCGCCCCCAGTGACATGGCCAGAGTTTCCTGAAGATTATCCTCAATACCGAAGCGTCTGGTATAATCGGCAACCACATCCATTCCAACGGAACGGGCCAGCCGGACTGTCATCAGGTTTCGGGATTTTTCGATACCAAGGCGCAAGGTGCTCGGACCATAAAATTTCTTGGTATAGTTGGATGGCTTCCAGCGTTCCCCATTTTCCTGATTAAGGACAAAAGGACCGTCCATCACCTTGTTGGCAGGCGTAAAGCCGTTATCTAGAGCCGCCGCGTAAACAAACGGCTTGAAAGAGGAACCAGGTTGCCGCCGGGCCTGGACGGCCCTGTTAAATTCAGAGGCATCCTGATCCCATCCCCCAACCATGGCCAGTACCCGCCCCGTATGAGGATCCATAGCGACGAGACCGCCGGAGACATTCGGAATCTGTTCCAGGCTGAACAAGCCTTCCTGCGCTCGTTCCCCTGTCAGGGGCGTAACGGCAATAATATCTCCCTTGGAAAGAACGTCAGAGGGTTTCCTGACACTTCTTCCGACTTTCTGACCTTTGATCCACGGGCGGGCCCATTTCATATCATCAAGAAGTATCCTGCCTTTATCGCCGTTTTTCAGCCCGACCGTCGCATCTTTCTTGCCCACATTCAGGACAACGGCAAGCTTCCAGGGCTTCAAGCCCTTAGGTTCCTGTATCTTTTTAAAGGCCTCAAGCCATGTATCATCTGCCTTGATGGTCGTGATTGGTCCGCGCCATCCATGCCGCCGGTCATAGCGTCGTAATCCTGCCCGCAAAGCATCTTCGCCGATTTTCTGTAAAGAAGACTGCATGGTTGTACGAACGGATAAGCCGCCGTCATACAGCCCCTCTACGCCATACAGATCATAAAGCTGCCGCCGGACTTCCTCGACAAACCATTCTGCTTTGACAACTTCCGCATCTCCGCCGCGCTTCACATTCAGAGGGCTTCTCACAGCCTCTTCAGCCTGCTCCGGCGTGATAAACTTTTCCTCCAGCATACGGGAGATCACCCAGTTACGGCGATCAAGCGCCCTTTCCGGGAAACGGAACGGGTTATAATTATTGGGAGCCTTGGGCAGGGCGCCAATATAAGCAGCTTCCGCAATTGTCAGATCATTCAGGGATTTATCAAAGTAATAAAGAGCGGCAGCGGCGACACCATACGCTCGCTGTCCGAGATAAATCTCGTTAAGGTAAAGTTCAAGAATACGGTCTTTTGTCAGACTGCGCTCAATACGAATGGCCAGAATGGCTTCCTTGGCTTTCCGCTCATAGGAGACCACGTTGGTGAGCAGCATATTTTTGGCGACCTGCTGTGTCACTGTCGAAGCACCGACAAGCCGGCGCCCCTGCCCCAGATTTTTAAGGTTGGTTACAAAGGCCCGGGCAATCCCCTTAAAATCAATACCGATATGGTCATAGAAATTCTGGTCTTCGGCCGCCAGAAAAGCCTGTTTGACCTGTTTTGGGATAGCGTCAATGGGCACAAATAGCCGGCGTTGGCGCGCATATTCTGCAATCAGACTGCCGTCAGCCGCATGAACCCGCGTCATCACCGGCGGTTCATACCGTGCGAGTTGGTCGTAATCGGGCAAGCCCTTTCCGAAATGCCAGAAACCATAGAAAACCGCACCGGCAGCGACCATTCCGCCCAGAATAAACAGGCAGGTCAGCAGCAGCAATATTTTCATCAAACGTTTCATCTGGTCTCTGGTTCCCTGGCGCAGGTCCTGTTTTCTACCTATATAGAGTTTTTTAAGCCAAAATCCGTCTATAATTGGTTTATGCGATTAAATTCGTTCTATCCAGTGTCCTTTTCAGGGCTTTATCTCATCGAAATACTTATCAACGGCATTTGCAATGGAAGCGGTCAGTTTTACCTGCCCCTTCCTTGATTTAAGCATTTTCTCGTCTTGACGATTGGAAAGGTAGCCTAGTTCAACCAGAACTGAAGGAACATCCGGCGCCTTCAAAACCCTGAAACCGGCATATCGGTGAGAACGGCTTACGACCCTTATACCTGAGCGAGATATCTCCGGGATCAGAATTTTGGCAAATTTGACTGAAAAATTCATAGTCTCCCGCTGCGCCAGGTCAATCAAAATGCCTTGAACCGTATTATCCTGATCCTGCAGATCCACACCGGCAATGACGTCTGACTTGTTGTGACTTTTGGCAAGAGCCGCCGCCTCATCGTCAGACGCCGTTTCGGATAAAGTATAAACCGTTGATCCTCTTACATCAGGACGGGAGATTGAGTCCGCATGAATAGAGATAAAAAGATCACCTTTATACCTTCGCGCAACACTCACCC
>DIYE01000322.1 GCA_002428885.1 Alphaproteobacteria bacterium UBA6062 | reverse complement strand
GGCATCACTGGCCACTACCACCGGCCGACCGACCGCCGTCTCCTCTGGGACGGATGCGGCCAGGGCCTCAAGTGTGGTGATGCCGATGGCCGGTATATCCGCGGCCAGCGCAATACCACGGGCAGCTGCGAGGCCGATCCTAAGCCCGGTAAATGTGCCCGGTCCCACGGATACGGCAATCAGATCCAGTGCCTCAAAAGGGAGGCCTGCTTCAGACATTTGTTCCTGTATCATCGGCAATAACCTTTCGGCGTGACCGCGTGACCGCGCCTCACGGCAGGAGGCGAGAACCGTTTCTCCATCCAGTATGGCGACAGAACAGGCATTGAGCGCTGTATCAAGAGCAAGTATCTTCATGACGTTATTTATCAGTTTACGGCCCAATAATGTCCTTGTAGGCTTCGTCGGCGGCAGGCTACGCCATATCATAAACCTGCCTTGCTGTCTGGTTAAAAAGGGATTTCGGTCGGGCGAACCGGTCGGTACGGATGCGAAATGAAACTGGTAGAGATTACAGCGCCGGATTTTGATGTGGATCTGGATATCCGATATGCGTCCGAGAACAATTTTACGGGGACACCGGTCTATGGGCGATCTGCCTGCTTCCTGAATGAAGAGGCCGCCGATAAGCTTCAGGCCGCTATCCGGCTTGCCGACCATGCCGGGTTTCGATTTTTACTGTTTGACGGATTTCGGCCGGTTGAAGCGGTTCAGGCGCTTTGGGATCATACGCCCAATCCTGACTATCTGTCGCGCCCTGGCAGTGGCTCTCCCCATTCCAGGGGTGCAGCCATCGATCTAACGCTGCTGGACAGAGATGGCACCCCGCTGGATATGGGAACCGAATTTGACGCCATGACGCCACGGTCACACCATGGCGTCACAGATATTTCTTCGGACGCGCAGCGAAACCGGGCTTTATTGCTGGGAATCATGAGTGCTGCCGGGTGGGATTTTTACATGAACGAATGGTGGCACTATCAGCTCTTTCGGCCAAGGCGCTATCCGACTTTGTCGGATCAGGCTGCCGGAACCAGGATGATGTCGGAAAAGACGGATGCAGGAGAGTAGCAGGATGTTACGGAGAATTTTAAAACGGGCTCTAATCACGCTTGTCGGAGCGAGTGCTATCGCAGTGCCGATTATCGTGCCGACCATGCCACAGGCGGCGGACTGGGCGAGCATTCTCATGTATCACCGGTTCGGAGATAGCCAATATCCAAGCACGAATATCCGGTTGGACCAGTTTCAGGAACATCTGGCTGAATTGAAAAAACAGCAATATTCCGTTCTGCCTCTTGGGGAGATTGTGGATAAGCTGAAAGCAGGGCAGCCGCTGCCGGATCGGACAGTCGCGCTTACCATTGATGATGCTTTTCTCTCTGTTTATGAAAAAGCCTGGCCGCTGCTAAAGGCAGCGGAGTTTCCCTTCACCATCTTTGTTTCCACCGATAATCTGGACAAAAACACACCGGACTATATGAGTTGGAAGCAGCTCAAGGAAATGGTGGATGCGGGTGTCTATGTGGGGCATCACACTGCACGTCATGCGCATCTTCCAAGGCTTCCGGCAGGAACGATCCGGGCCGATATTCATAAAGCCAATGAGAGTTTCCAGAAGAATTTGGGATTTGTGCCCGGGCTTTTTGCCTATCCTTACGGCGAGTATGGATCTGAGATTAAACAGATTATTGAGGAAACAGGTTTCAAGGCGGCTTTCGGGCAGCAGTCGGGCGTTGCCTACGCCCAGCATGATATGTTCAGCCTGCCTCGTTTTGCCCTTAATGAAAATTATGGCAGTATCGGCCGCCTTCGTCTGGCGGCAAACGCCATGCCGCTGCGGGTGAAACAGGTCATGCCATCGGATAATGTGCTGAAGAAAAATCCGCCGGCTTTCGGTTTTACCCTTGCGGAGGATTATCCGAATATCCGGCAGCTGAGCTGTTATTCCTCAAATCAGTCCGGCGGAACCGTGCCGATCGAACGGCTTGGTAAAACCCGGGTTGAGATCCGCTTAAGCAAAGCCTACGCCGCCGGGCGCGGTCGGATCAATTGTACATTGCCGGGACCCGAAGGGCGATATCGCTGGTTCGGAACCCTGTTTTATATTCCAAGAAAGTAGAAGGTCACTGTTATGAACCGGATCGGAAAATTAAAGGAACGGTTGTCTGCGGGAAAGAAAGCGGCAGGCTGCTGGTTGTTCACGGGATCTGCCGATATGGCTGAAATTCTGGGAGGGTGCGGTTTTGATGCGATCATGATTGATCATGAGCATGGCGGCGGCAATCTTTCAGAGGCAATCCATCAGCACCGGGCGATCCGCTCTGTGGGAGATACAAGTATTCTGATGCGCATTCCTTCCAATGATCCGGTGGCGGTCAAAAGAGCCTTAGATGCTGGAATGGAAGGTATTATGTTTCCATTGGTGAATACGGCAGCAGAGGCGAAGACTGCCGTTGATGCCTGCCGGTTTCCGCCAACAGGAACCCGAGGAAACGGCATTGGTGCTGCCCGTGCCGCTGTGTTCGGACGGGATGCAGAAGCATATTTTGCGGCGTTTGAAGAAAAGCTTCTGATCATCTGCCAGATCGAAACGAAACAGGCTGTTGAGAATATTGAAGAAATTGCCGCGGTCGATGGCGTGGATATGCTGTTTATCGGCCCTTATGATCTGTCGGGTAGTATCGGTAAGCCGGGCGCTTTTGACGATCCCGAGGTTAAGGCTTTGTTTGAAGAGGCGCGAGACAGAATTAAAGCGAGCGGTAAGTGGCTTGGCTGTATCTCTTCCGGGGCAGATCAGACAAATACCCTGTATGAAGAAGGGTTCGATTTTCTGCTTTGTGCCAGCGAGACGAATTTGGCAGCCGAGGCCGGGAACAGTCTGCTGCGTCAGTTGAAGATCTGAGCCACTCGTTCCGGGGCGAGGCGCGCATCGTCAAACTGGCCCAGGTTATTAACCCGAATCAGCATCTGCAGGGTATCCGTATAATGCTCTCCACGCTCTGAATAGGAGGTCAGGGCGTGGCTGAGATCATAGCCGTTGACGGTCCCAAAGAGCTTTTTAAGCCGTGCCCGCTCGGTCCGGAAATCCTGATAGGCATGAAAACTGTTCAGGTTGCGGGCATAATCACGGATAGAGGATAAAAGCCGGTCAAAGGCTTTCACTTCGTAGCTTTTGCCTTCTTCCCGTTCCGCCGGTACCAGGCCGTTACCGGTTGCCCAGACCCGCTGGCCGAAAAGCGCGTTCCCTTCGCGGGCAAAACGAGAGGTTCCCCAACCGGATTCTTCAATGCTCTGCGCGAGGGCCAGGGAGACGGGGATGGTATCAACCCGCCGCAGCAGATCATCCAGATCGGCGACATTGCCGTTGTATTTTTCCGCAAGATCAGTAAGCCAGGCTTTTTCATCCGTATCCGGCTCTGCGCCGAAAGAGGCAAGTATCTGCATTTCTTCAAGAAGGGCGCGGTCTTCTCTGATTTCTTCGTTTACTTTCAGGATAAGCGGCAGCGCCACTGACAGAAAGATCCGCTTGCGGTCTTTAATATGTTCAACATCCAGAATATCGACCGGGATTTCTTCGACAAAATATCGGGGAACCTGTGCACCGTCCCGGATGTGCGTCAGGTCAAAAGACAAGTTTGCCCATTTCCGGGTGAGAGACACCACATCAAACTGATGGGGCTGTGCGATAAAAGGCAAGTTGGCCGGACGGATCATCGGCTTCGGAATAGTAACCAGAGAGATTTTCTGAAAATCGATGGCATCCGGGATGGGTGCCTGGACGGATTTTGGAGAGAGGGCAGCAACAGCCTGCTGCGCCGGATGGGAGCCGAATTCCGTTGCCGCATACAGTCCTGCCAGTGACAAGGCAAGAAGGGTTGCAATCTTTCCAGATCTGAAAGCTGATGTTATCTGACGCATTCCGGTTTTCAGTTACACTGGTGATCCTGCTGACGCAGGGGAGAGTATACCACTATATTCAGTGTACGCAACTCGTTCTACCTACTAAATACTGTGCATTAGAGGAAAATTTTAGACAAATTCTCCTGTCAAGGAGCGGGACTATGTCCGAATAATCAGCGAAATGCAAGCTTTGTGTCCTCTGGCTGATTCCGGACCGTTAATCAATGCTTTACCATAAATAAGTGGATGCATTTATCAGTAATATACTTATGAAATCAGGGAATCGGATATCAGGTTACGGCGTCCAGTTGCCGATCACTCAGATTGCCAGGAACCACGGTGATGGGGATGGCAAAAGTGCCGGACATTTCCCCCACCAGGCTTTTAACCAGCGGACCCGGACCGCCTGTATCGGGAGAGGCGGCGAGCACCAGAATGCGGATATCGGGATCTTCCTCGATCAGGGCCAGAAGCTCATCTTTCTTATATCCGTCACGGATGACAAATTCGGGAATGATATTGGTGTCTTTGCGAATATCATCAGCGAGATCATGGAGCAGTTCCTCTGCTGCTTCACGGGCTTCCTCACGCATCACCTGCTCGACCCCCATCCAGTGCTGAAAATCCGGTGGTTCGATGACATACAATAGCATAACACCCCCACCTACATGCCAGGCACGTCGGCAGGCAAACCGGATCGCCGATTTGCATTCCGGCGTATCGTCGACCACAACAAGGAATTTGTTGCGGCGACCGGGCTTGTAGCCTTCATCCGTCATGGTGTTCTCAATTGTGGTTTCTGTTCCGGGTATCCTGCCACCATCACTGGTGTTATTTCAAGAGAATGTTGCTGATTTCCCGGAGCTGTGTCCGTGCGCGCAGGATATAGAATCCCTGTACAGCCAGATGGTTGGGGAAAAGTTGGCCGTCGGTTTTTGCGTTGGAAATCACATAAGGGTCCAGCTCGACGATAGAGCGGAAGCTCTCCAGCATCTGGCCCCAGGCATTGCCCAGTTCCCTCTCGCGGATCAGGCTTTCATAGTCCTGGGACAGCGCGCTGAGGATCATATAGTAGGCGTAAGCCTGCCCTTTGAAGCCATAAAAAAGGTCATCTGCCTGGAAGTCGATATAGGCGCCTGAATTTTCTGCAATATGCCTGTCGATCACAGCCGTGGACGATCCGATATCCAGAGCGATCCTGTCCAGGGTTGCCTGCAGGTTATCGCCCCGCTTTTCAAAAACTGCCCGGCCTTCCGCCAGACGCTGATTATAGCTGATCAGGGCTTTGCGCGCCTTTTCATATTGCTTCTCAGATGATGCGGTCGGCAGAAGGGAAACGGTTGGGTCCCAGCTCCAGACGGTGCCGGAATATTGCAGCAGGCCGGCAGCATCCTGTAAATCCTTGTCCGTCTGGCTGGAGCCGCGTGTCCGGCCTATCTGATCCGTCAGTTCAAAACCGAAGCGGGCCAGTGCGGAAACAATGCCCTGTTGATAATTGGGCATATTGTCCAAAAGCGTTGCCGGCATGAAGAAAGGGTCGTTGGCTGTCCAGCGGTTGTCGTTGATTTCCCGGTCTATAAGCCCGGCTGCGACTTCAACGGCATAGCTGCCGCCGGCTGTTTTATCCCGGTCGTTGGGGACAAATTTCAGATCATCGTCAATTTTATGCACCCAGATCATGCCGACGACGTAATAGCCAATCAGTACCAGAAGCACGATTGTCAGGATACGACGCCAGTTTCCACTAAAGCTGATCTTGCGGAGTTTGGGGGTACTGCCGTCCCCGGTACCAATTTCGCTCATGACGCCCCTTTATTCTGGCCTGAACCGGAAATGTCTGTACAAGATGTAGGGACAGGATGGCCTTGTTGCAAGCAATCCTGTCCTGCTGCATTTGCTAGAAAGACAGGAAACCGACCGTTTCCTTGACTTCCTTCATAACCGGTTCGGCAAGGGCTGTCGCCCGTTCCGCACCCTGTTTCAGGACGCTGTCCACGTAGGCCGGGTCATCCATAAGGCGTTTCATTTCATCACCGATCGGACCGAATTTCTCGACGGCAAGCTCTGTGAGAGCCGGTTTGAAAACCGAAAACTGTGCCCCCGAATAGTCTTTCAGCACATCTGCCTTACTGATATCCGCAAGGGCGGCATAAATACCAACCAGGTTGGCTGCCTCCGGGCGGCTTTCCAGATCTTCTACCTTTTCCGGCAACGGATCCGCATCGGTCCGCGCTTTTTTCAGTTTCTTTGCCACTTCATCCCGGCCATCGGTCAGGGTGATCCGGGAATAGTCACTGGGGTCCGACTTGGACATTTTCTTAGAGCCGTCCCGCAAGGACATGACACGGGTGGCCTCACCGAAGATCAGCGGTTCCACAATAGGAAACACCTCTTTTCCGAAGTCATTGTTGAATTTCTGCGCGATATCGCGGGTCAGTTCCAGATGCTGTTTCTGGTCTTCGCCGACCGGAACGTGGGTCGCCTTGTAAGCCAGGATATCCGCAGCCATCAGGGACGGATAGGCATAGAGGCCCAGGGAAGCATTTTCCCGGTTCTTCCCAGCCTTTTCCTTGAACTGGGTCATCCGGTTCAACCAGCCGATCCGGGCCACGCAGTTAAAAATCCAGGCGAGTTCCGCATGGGCATGGACGCTACTCTGGGCGAAGATGATGGACTGTTCGGGCTTCACGCCGGAGGCCAGATAGGCGGCGGCAACTTCCCTTGTATTGCTGCGCAGTTCCTCAGGATCCTGCCAGACGGTAATTGCATGCATATCCACGGCGCAGTAAATGCACTCATAGTCATCCTGAAGGCGGACAAAATTGCGGATGGCCCCAAGATAGTTGCCAAGATGAAGATTACCGGTCGGCTGTACGCCGGAAAAAATGCGAGACATGATTTTCATTCCTTACGCTTTGGACACGAGCCCGACATGGCGCTATCCATCCTGGATCAGGCCCGGGCAGGAGTTGGATTTTCCAACAGGAAAAGGGTTATTGCAGGCGGCCTTCCTCCCGTCAACCGGTTATGCGGATTTTCGCCTGGTCAGCATGGATTTTAGATCGGAAGGTCTGGCTGCGCCCAGAAGAACTGCAAAGAGGCCGTAGGTCCCGGCTCCGCCAACCACCAGCAGAACCAGAGCTGTGATTTTCTGAAGAAGAGGCCCGTTCAGCAGATCCGCCAGAAAGGGTGTTGCGAACCAAAGGCCCGCGGCCATCAGGGCACTGGCGGCAAAAATGGCGGTAACGCGAAGGTAAAGGCGGCGGTCAGGGCTGTAATGTCCTCTTTTTATCAACAGGATAAGCAACGTTACTGCATTGACCCAGGCGGCAACGGAGGTGGCAAGGGCGATGCCCATATGAGCCAGTTGCTCCAGCAGGAGCAGGCTGAGCGCAATATTGATAGCCATGGCGACAACACCAATGATAACGGGTGTAACCGTATCCTCCCGGGCAAAGAAACCGGGGGCATAGACTTTAGTCAGAACATAGGCCGGCAGGCCGCTTGAAAAGGCAATCAGAGCCTCCGCCGTCGTGGTTGTTGCACGGGCGTCAAAAGCCCCTCTTTCGAACAGGACCTGTACGACAGGAAAGGCGATCACCATCAAGGCTGCAGCGGCCGGCAGGGTGAACAGCATGGAAAGTTCCACAGCCCGGTTCAGAGTTTCATTGGCAGGGGCGTCATCACCAGCCCTGAGCTGCCGGGACAACAGAGGCAGCAGGGCTGTTCCCACGGCAATACCGATAACGCCGAGCGGCAACTGATAGACCCGGTCTGCGTAATAGAGAGCCGAGATAGAACCGGTTGCCAGCAAGGAAGCGATGATGGTTCCCACCAGGATATTGATCTGTAGAACACCGGCTCCTAAGAGGCCCGGTAGCATAAGCTTAAACAGGCGACGAATTTCAGGGGTCAGCCTTGGTATCCGTAAGGGCGGCAGTGCCATATCCCGCTTGCAGGCGATCACCAGGTAAATGACCTGGGCAAGACCGGCGACGGCGACACCCCAGGAGAGAACCAGACCGGCTTCATAAGCCGGATTATCCATTTGAAAAAACAGGCAACTGATCAGGATGATATTGAGCAGAATCGGAGCCGCTGACATGGCCGCAAATCGGTAAAAGGCATTGAGGACACCCCCCAGCAGAGCAACCACTGCCATGGCCACAAGATAGGGAAAGGTAATGCGCGTATAGCTGACCGCCAGGTCATACCGGTCGTCGCCGATTTCGAAACCGGGGGCCAGATATTGCATAAGAAAGGGCATATAGATCATAAACAGGGCTGAGAAAATAATCAGAAACCCTGTTAGAAATCCAAGGGCGTGAGAGGCAAACTCCAACGCTTCCTCCTTGTCGCCGTCTTCCAGCCTTTTGGAAAAGAGAGGCACAAAAGCCGCAGAAAACGCCCCTTCCGCGACCAGTCTTCGAAACATATTAGGGATACGAAAGGCGACAAAAAAGGCGTCAGAAACCGGGCCTGCACCGATAACGGAGGCAATCAGAATATCCCGCACGAAACCGAGGATGCGGCTGATCATGGTAAAACCGCCGACAGTGGCAACAGATTTCAGAAGGGTCACGATGCAATCTTGTCTTTCTTCTTGGTGTTCGTATCCTCTGCTGCTTCAAGGGCGGCCAGAAGTTTCTTCTCGATATTCTTTATCTTCACTTTGTTGGTGATTTTAAGACCAAACATATCTTTTACGTAAAAAACGTCGACCACTCTTTCGCCGAAAGTGGAAATATGAGCAGAGGCAATGGTCAGGGACAGGGTGAACATGGTCCGGGTTAGATCCGCCAGCAACCCTGATCTGTCCCGGCCCCGCACTTCAATAACCGTGTGGATATTGGAGGCGACATTATTCACAAGGACCGAAGGCTGTGCCTTGAAGACCTGTGTCCGGCTGGGAAGCGCCGACTGGCGCCTTTTTTCCATTTCCAGATGAGCTTTCAATTTTCCGCTCAATGTATCTTCAATGGTGCTCCGAAGCCGGGACATGCGGCCGCCCTGATCATAGACATCCCCGTCACTGTCCTGCACAACGAAAGTATCCAGTGCCATGCCGTCCGTGGTCGTATGGATTTTGGCATCCACAAAGTTGGCGCCTGACAGGGACATGGCAGCAGCAATCCGGGCAAACAGGCCCGGATGGTCACTGGTATAAATGGTAACTTCGGTGACCGACCTGAAAGGATCACTCTCTGCGTGAATGGTCAGGGTTTCTCCGCTTTTATCGGCGCCCCGGAGCAGTTCCGCATGATGGGCCTGGGTTTCCGTGCCGGTTGCCACCCAGTAGGATTCGTAGAAACGTTCCAGATGCCGGTCCAGCTCTTCGGCAGACCAGTCTTTGAGATGATCTATATGCCCTTTCTTATGCAATATCTGGCCCCCGGTTTCGAAATCGGCGACGACCGGTATGACCTGGCGGTCAGCTATACGCGCATTACCTTTCCCTATCTTGT
>DIYE01000180.1 GCA_002428885.1 Alphaproteobacteria bacterium UBA6062 | reverse complement strand
CCGTCGCTCATCCCGCCAGATCAGCGTCGGAGCCGTCAAGGTCGGAGGAGATGCACCGATCAGTGTGCAATCCATGACCAACACCCTTACCTCGGATCCGAAAGCGACGATCGAACAGATCCATGCGCTTGAAGAGGCGGGGGCAGATATGGTGCGTGTTTCCTGTCCGGACCAGGACAGTACACGGGCACTTAAAGAGATTGTCCGCGAGACGACGGTTCCCATCATCGCGGATATCCATTTCCATTATCAACGAGGCATCGAAGCGGCCGAAGCAGGGGCGTCCTGCCTTCGGATCAATCCGGGCAATATCGGCTCACCGGACAGGGTCAAAGAGGTGGTCCGGGCGGCCGTTGATCATAATTGTTCCATGCGGATCGGCGTCAATGCCGGTAGTCTGGAAAGAGAGCTGCTGGAAAAATATGGTGAGCCCTGTCCGGAAGCGATGGTGGAATCGGCCCTCAATCATGCCCGCATTCTGGAAGATAATGACTTTCATGAGTTTAAAATCAGTGTGAAAGCATCGGATGTCTTTCTTTCAGTTGCTGCCTATCAGGGACTGGCAGATGCCTGCGATTACCCACTGCATCTCGGTATTACCGAAGCAGGTGGCCTGACGTCAGGAACAGTGAAATCCTCCATTGGCCTTGGCATGCTGCTCTGGTCCGGGATCGGTGATACCCTTAGGGTGTCGTTATCTGCCGACCCGGTTGAGGAGATCAAGGTCGGTTATGAAGTTCTTAAAAGTCTGGGGCTTCGCCGCCGGGGTGTTACCATTATTTCCTGCCCGTCCTGTGCCCGACAGGCCTTCCCGGTTATTAAAACTGTTGAGAAGCTGGAAGAACGGCTGGAACATATTTCCACACCGATGTCCCTGTCGATTATCGGTTGTGTGGTCAACGGGCCTGGGGAGGCGCGGGAGACCGATATCGGGCTGACCGGGGGCGGTAAAGGCAATCATATGGTTTATCTGACCGGTGTGACCGATCATAAAATCGATACCGATGGTATGGTGGATCATATTGTTGATCTTGTCGAAGCAAAGGCCGCGGAAATCGAAGCTGCCGAAAAAACAGAAACAGAAGAAGAAACCGTCAGCGCCTGAACCGGCATGGCGATATAAATTCGGAATACGGAGAATATAGTGTCATTACCTCAGCCGGTTCGCGGTACCCACGATTTGCTGCCTGAAGACTTTCGGCGTCACGCTTATGTCCGGGACGTTGCCCGGGATATTGCCGCCCGCTTCGGTTATGCGGAAATGGCAACGCCGATTTTCGAATTTACCGAAGTCTTTGCCCGGACCATGGGCGAGACATCCGATGTGGTGTCCAAGGAGATGTATTCCTTTGAAAGCCGCAGCGGTGAAAGCATGACCCTGCGTCCTGAATATACCGCCGGGATCTGTCGTTCCTTTATCAGTAACGGCCTTCAGCAGAATGTTCCTTTTAAAGTCTTTGCAAACGGACCCATGTTCCGTTACGAGCGACCCCAGAAAGGACGCCAGCGTCAGTTCCATCAGATCGATCTCGAATGCATTGGATCACCCGAGCCGAAAGCGGATATCGAAGTTATCGCCGTTGCAGCAACGATCCTGAAAGAACTGAAGATCCTGGATAAATGCGTTCTTGAGATCAATACGCTTGGAGATACGGAAAGCCGACAGGCCTATCGGCGCGCTCTCGTCGACTATTTCAGTGATCACAAAGACAAGCTGTCTGAAGATAGTCTGAACCGCCTGGACCGCAACCCGCTTCGTATCCTGGACAGCAAGGACAAGGGGGACCGGGCGCTTGTTGAAGAGGCTCCGGCTTTTGAAGATTACCTCAATAGTCTGTCGACGGATTTCTTTGCCGACGTTCTTGAAGGACTGGGAGATCTGGGACTGTCCTACACTCTCAACAGGCGACTGGTCCGCGGTTTGGACTACTACACGCATACGGCTTTTGAATTCGTCACCGACGCACTTGGGGCACAAGGGGCGGTGATTGCCGGCGGGCGCTATGACGGTCTGATTGAGGCGCTGGGCGGCAAACCGACACCTGGCATTGGCTGGGCCGGCGGTATGGAACGACTGTCATTATTGACGGGGGAACTGCCTGAAGCAGAGCGACCCATAGCCGTTATTCCGGTCGGTGATGTTGCCGAAAAAATGGCGACAAAACTGGCCTTTGATCTGCGGACGAGCGGTATTGCTGTTGAAATGGCGTTCAAGGGCAATGTGGGTAAGCGCATGAAGCGCGCCAATAAACTGAAGGCCAAAGCCGCTATTCTGATCGGTGAAGATGAGCTTGCCAAAAATGTCTGTACTTTCCGGGATCTTGACCAGGGAAGCCAGGAGGAAGTCTCTCTCGATCAGGTCGTTGCGCGGCTGAAAAGTCTCGGATAAGGATTGACCATGCTGCCGGAAGATAAACTGAATATGATCCTGGCCCGCTTCGATGAACTGGAAGCGGCCATGGCCGGTGAGATGGGCGATGTTGCGGCTGAAGATTTCGTCAAGATGAGCCGTGAATATTCAGACCTGAAGCCTGTTGTCGAAACCATCCATACGTTTCAGAAATCAAAATCTGAACTTGCAGATCTCGAAGAGATGCTGTCTGGCGGCGATATGGATGAGGAAATGGCGGAACTGGCCGAAGAGGAGGCGCGGGAGCTCAAGACGGTTCTGCCTGATCTTGAGCATGCCATCAAAATCCAGCTCTTGCCCAAGGATGACGCCGACGAGAAAAACGCTATTTTGGAACTCCGGGCCGGTACCGGTGGTGAAGAAGCCGCTTTATTTGCCGGTGATCTGATGCGGATGTATCAGCGCTATGCGGAGGGCATGGGATGGCGTTGCGAGACCATGTCTTTTTCTGAATCCGATATTGGCGGCTGCAAGGAAGCGGTTGTCAAAGTGACCGGCAGCAATGTTTTCTCGAAGCTGAAATTTGAATCCGGCGTGCATCGCGTGCAGCGGGTTCCGGAAACGGAAACCGGCGGCCGGATCCATACATCCGCCGCGACCGTTGCGGTTTTGCCGGAAGCCGAAGAGATTGATGTCAAGATTGATGAAAAGGATGTCCGGGTCGATATATTCCGGGCGTCCGGACCGGGGGGGCAGTCGGTCAATACAACGGATTCCGCGGTCCGCCTTACCCATATTCCGACTGGTATCGTTGTTCAGCAGCAGGACGAAAAATCCCAGCATAAGAACAAGGCGAAAGCCATGTCGGTTCTGCGGTCCCGCATTTACGAAGCGGAGCGGGCGGCCAAAGCGGCTGAACGGTCAGCCGACCGGAAAGGCCAGGTTGGCTCGGGTGATCGGTCTGAACGTATTCGCACTTATAATTTCCCGCAAGGCCGTGTGACGGATCACCGGATCAATCTCACCCTGTACAAACTTGATAAAGTGATCGCCGGTGAAGCGCTGGGCGAGGTTATTGATGCCCTTATCGCCGAGGATCAGGCAGAGCGGCTGGCCGAGGTTGAAGGCCAGGTCTGAGAAATATGGGAAAAACCCTTTCAGAGGTGATGACGGAAGCGTCGCAGATCCTGGGTGAGGCCGGTATAGAAAATCCGCGCCGGGATGCAAGGATCCTGATCGGGCAGGTTTTTGACGGAGACCAGGATATTGTTATCCGGGATCCGGATAAGCAACTGACGGCTAGCGAACGGGATACCTTTATGGCCTTGTTGGACCGAAGAAGACGGCGAGAGCCGGTTTCCCATATTCTGGGGCGACGGGAATTCTGGAGCCGGGATTTTATTGTTACATCAGACGTTCTGGATCCCAGGCCAGACAGTGAAACGCTTATTGAAGCCGTCCTGAAGAAAACCGAGGACCGACAGAGGAACTATCGTCTTCTTGATCTCGGTACCGGAAGTGGTTGTTTGCTGCTGACGCTGTTGTCTGAATTGCCGTGCTCTACTGGGTTGGGCGTGGATTTTAGTGATGCCGCTTTGGACATTGCCAATAAAAATACCTCGGCTCTCGATCTTCAGGCTCGTGCCGACTTTCTCAAGAGCGACTGGTTTTCAGAAGTGGAAGGTGTTTTTGACATCATTCTCAGCAACCCGCCCTATATCGAGACAGAGGTAACTCGGACACTTGAACCGGAAGTGACACAGTATGAACCTATCACGGCGCTGGACGGTGGTGAGGACGGGCTGGATTGCTATAGACATCTCATATCCCGATTGCCAACCTATCTTAAAGAGGATGGCCTTGTAATCTTTGAAGTAGGAATGGGCCAGGCCGAGACCGTCGCCAACTATTTGTCAGATATGAATTTTATTCAGGTTGAAATCCATAATGACCTTGCGTCAATCGGGCGTTGTGTAAGTGGGCGCCTTAAAAAATGATTTTTTGAAAAAAAGGGTTGGAAAATCAGAAAAGCAGAGGTAGGGTTTAACCAGATCAGGCGAAAACGCCCCGACCCTGTGAGGTCATAGATCTTTATTTAACTTAAAATCAGGTCTGACCCTTTCGGATGTCCATCATCTGTATTTCGCAACGAAGTTGATACTCTCGTAGCGCAGGATCAGTGACCGAAGAAAAATTTGAACTCTTTTTGACGGATTCAATGGAATAATGCGAGTTAGCGGTAACAGACGCCCCCGCGGCGGACGATCCGGCTCCGGGAACGGTCGCTCCGGCTCTTCCGGAGGGCGCAACGGATCCAACAGTAACAGACGCTCGAACAGTGGTAACCGCAGTTACGACAGTAACGGTCCCGATGGTAAAATCCGGGGGTCTGCTTCACAGGTATATGAAAAATATACCACCCTTGCCAGGGATGCGCAGACGTCCGGCGATCCTGTTGCGGCGGAAAACTACTATCAGCATGCAGAGCATTATTTCCGGATTATGCTGGCAAATAATCTCGTCAAACAGGACAAGACGCCAGAACCGCCAACGGCCGTAGAAGAAACGTCTTCAGATAATGCAGAAGCTGACGGCAAGGCTGCAACGGATGTTTCCCCGGCTGAAAAGGAAAGCGCTTCATCGGATAATGAAGAGGAAAGCAAAACTCCTGAAGACACGGTTGAGCCGGTCATCATTGATCTGAGCAGCCCTGAAGTGATGGAGCTTGATCTGCCTTCTCCTGAGGCGACGACTGCTGATGACGGCGCTGAAGAGGCAGAGTCAGCGGAAGAAAAACCGAAGACGAAGCGCCGTGTTAGCCGGACACGCGGCCTTAGACGCCGGGCGAACCGGCGGAGTGAGGATACAGCCTCTGATGAGCCGCAAACCGCAGAATAAAAAAGGGAGCCAAATGGCTCCCTTTTTTTGTCAGGCTTCCTGAATATCCTGGAAGAATTGCTGTGCCACTTCTCTGATAGATTGACTGTGGCTGGACATTTGGGCTGACGAGTTTTGAACGGTCGTCGCCGCCTGTTTTGTGCTTTCAGCCCCTTCTCTCATGGATTGAGCGCTGGAGGAGACACTGGTTGTATCTCCGCTGGCCTGCTGCACGCTTTTCGAAATTTCCTTTGTTGCGGCGCCTTGTTCTTCAACGGCGCTTGAAATAGCGGTAACAACTTCACTGGTCTTGTTGATTGTGTCGCCGATCCTTTTGACGGCATTCTCAACATCCTGGCTGGCGCCGCGCATATTTTGAACCAGATCTTCAATTTCGCCGGTGGCTTTTGCCGTTTGGTTTGCGAGGGCTTTAACTTCCTGGGCAACGACCGCAAATCCTTTACCGGCATCACCGGCTCTTGCCGCTTCAATGGTCGCGTTCAGTGCCAGAAGATTGGTCTGATTGGCAATATCATTAATCAGGACAAGCATTTCACCAATCGCATTGGAGGATGTCGTCAGTTTTTCCACAGCCGTTCCGGCACCTTCGGTTTCTTTGACGGCCTGTTCCGTTGAATGCGTGGATTCAGTGACTTGGCGGCTGATTTCCGCAATGGATGCTGACAGCTCTTCTGTCGCTGAAGCGACATTCTGCATATTGCTGTTTGTACCCTCGGCCAGTTTGGAAACAGACGTAATTTCGCTTTCGGCCTGATCTGCCGTCAGATTCAATCCGCTGGCGGCTGTGCTAAGCTCTCCGGCGGACTGTTCGAGCCCTGCAAGCGCCGTCATCAGGTCGTCGTTGAAGGATGTTGTAAGGGTGTCAAGCACCTCCATACGTTTCTCTCGGCTTTCGTTTTGTTTCTGAACTCTGACTTTCTCCTCTTCAGCCGCTTGGGTTTCCCGTTCAACGCGTTCCTTTTCCTGAATTTGAGCTTTTTCACGAGCTTTTTTCGCAGCGCGCTCGGCTGCCCGTCGGTTTATGTCATTCTGGCGGAATGTTTCTGTCGCCCGGGCCATTTCACCGATAGCGCTTTTATAATTCTGGAAAGGGATTTCAAATTCAGAGTTACCGCTGGCAATTGTTTCCATTGCTTCTCTGATTTTGCTCAATGGCTTCGAAACACTGGCAAAGGTCAGATAGACAAGAAGAGCCAAGAGCAGGCTACCCAGGATTAAAGCCGTCAGCAAGGTCCAGGCATTGCGGGTTTCGCGGGCAAGAGCATCGTTAATGTAATTTGTAATGAGGTCGACCTGGTTATTTTCAACCTGTTTATAGAGATTGATTTTCTCGGTAATATTATTGTACCAGTCCCTGCCGGAATAAGGACCTCCGGCCACTTGACCTCGCTGGGCAATGACATATTCCCGCATTTCTATAACGGCATCAACTGCCGGACCCGTTATGGTATTGTCATATATTTCCCTGAGATCTGGCGTCGCCGTTTCTTTGTAGGCCGTTGCATAGGCGCTCTGCCTGCCAATTAATACCAGAAACCTGTCCAGTAACTCGGTATTGAAGGTACCGCTTGAAAAGCCTGCTGCTCCGACCGCCCGTTCCCGACTGGCTTGTTCTTTCGCCAGTGCCAGGTTAATCAGGCTTTGCATTTTTTTGGAGATCGTATCGTCGTGACTGGTTTTCGTCAGGAGTTTGGTCAACGAGAAAGATGTTGTGATTGTTCCTGTATAGTAACTTGCCATATCAGTACCGGTCACTTCCAGATTGCGGACTCGTGTACGATTTTCTTCAAGCAGCGAGAGAGTTTCAGAGATCTGGTTTAGGTTCTCCTGAATGATCTCCTTGACTTCTTCATTTTCGAGGGAGGCAACAGCATTTGTATAAGCTGTGATGGCGACATCCGTTTCGCTTATCTGCGTTTCCAGATTGAGGGATGTCTGGTCAGAGCCGCGAGAGTCAAGATAGCTGGCGCTTCTTCCTCGCTCTTTCTGCAATTCATGGACGAGATTGCTCAGAGAAGGTGTAATGCTAAGCAGATCCTTCAAGGTCTGCTCTTCATGCATCTTGTAAAAGGCGTTCTGTAAAATAACGACGGCAAATAAAATAGCGGCGATAAAGGGTAAGACGGCGAGGGCAACGATCCGCTGACCAATCCCGAGGTTGTTTAATAAACGAGTCATGGCGTCCTGAATATCTGACAATATTGATGGAAATACGCATACTGGTCATGAGCCGCTGAAAGCGACTTTGAATATGATAGAATTGTTATATTAATAATATCCTAAAATGTATATTTCACTTGCAAATCCCACTGAAAATCCCAAATCTAGTTTAAGGAAACCGTTGGTGGACGGTCCGGATTGCCTGCTGCAGGGATCGGGGCTTGTTGCACAGAGAAACAACGGTCTATGTGTCGAGGACGAGCATGGATTTTGATAAATATACCGATCGGTCGCGTGGATTTGTGCAGGCGGCCCAATCTCTTGCCTTGCGGGAAAATCATCAGCTATTAAAACCTGAACATCTGCTGAAAGTTCTTTTGGATGATCCGGAGGGATTAGCCAGCGGCCTGATAAATAAAGCCGGCGGGCGGGCTCAGGATGCGCTTCAGGATACAGAAACATCTCTTGGCAAGATCCCGAAAGTAACGGGTAGCGGTGCCGGACAGCTTAATATCAGCCCCGATCTGGCGCGCGTTTTCAGCGGTGCTGAAAAACTTGCGGAGAAAGCCGGTGACAGTTTTGTAACGGCGGAAAGACTGCTTCTTTCTCTGACACTGGAGGCCGGTTCTGAAACAGCTAAAATCCTTAAAAATGCAGGCGTAACAGCCAACCATCTCAATGAAGCGGTTAATGACCTGAGGAAAGGGCGTACAGCAGATAGCGCCGGTGCGGAGGGGACCTATGATGCCCTTCGAAAATATGCCCGGGATCTGACGGAAGCGGCCCGGAATGGAAAGCTGGATCCGGTTATCGGCCGGGATGAAGAAATCCGACGGACCATTCAGGTTCTGTCACGCCGGACCAAAAACAATCCTGTTTTGATCGGTGAACCCGGTGTGGGAAAAACCGCGATCATTGAAGGCCTTGCCCTTCGGATTGTAAACGGCGATGTTCCGGAGAGCCTGAAAGACAAGAAACTTATGTCTTTGGATCTCGGGCAACTGATTGCCGGTGCTAAATTCAGGGGAGAGTTTGAGGAAAGACTGAAGTCTGTTCTGAGCGAAGTTTCGGCGCTTGGCGGAGAGATTGTCCTGTTTATCGATGAGCTTCATACATTGGTTGGGGCAGGGGCCGCAGAAGGTTCCATGGATGCCTCGAACCTCCTGAAGCCGGCATTGGCTCGGGGTGAACTGCATTGCGTGGGAGCGACGACCCTGGATGAATATCGAAAATATATTGAAAAAGACGCGGCCCTTGCCCGTCGCTTTCAGTCTGTTTTCGTATCCGAACCAACAGTGGAGGACAGCATTTCGATCCTTCGCGGGTTGAAAGAAAAATACGAACTTCATCACGGGGTTCAGATAGCGGATAATGCCCTTGTCGCGGCAGCAACCTTGTCCAATAGATATATCACAGACCGTTTCCTGCCTGATAAGGCCATTGATTTAATGGATGAAGCGGCCAGTCGTCGGCGTATGGAGGTTGACAGCAAACCTGAGGAGGTCGACGAGCTGGATCGCCGGATCCTGCAAATGAAAATTGAAAGCTCGGCGCTTGAAAAGGAAACCGATAAAGCCTCCAAGGACCGGCTTGAAAAACTCAGGAGTGAACTGGTTGCCCTTGAGGCCAAGTCCGAAGCCCTGACGAGTGTCTGGAAGCAGGAAAAAGAAAAGCTCAATTCTGCCCAACAAGTGAAAGAAAAACTGGAGCAGGCCAGGAATGACCTGGCGATTTCTCAAAGACAAGGGGATTTGCAGCGAGCCGGGGAGCTGGCTTATGGTGTTATCCCCGAATTAGAGAAACAGCTGACTGAATCTCAGGACGCGGAGCATTCTTCTCTTGCACGGGAAAGTGTAAAAGAGGAGGACATTGCAGGTGTTGTTTCCCGCTGGACCGGTATACCGGTAGAGAAAATGTTGTCCGGTGAAAGAGAGAAACTGCTGGATATGGAAAATCGGTTGCGGTCCCGGGTTATCGGGCAGGAGGAGGCACTGAATGCTGTTTCAAATGCGGTGCGGCGAGCGCGAGCAGGGCTTCAGGACCAGAACAGACCGATCGGCTCTTTCCTGTTTCTTGGACCGACCGGTGTTGGCAAGACGGAGCTGACGAAAGCACTGGCGGAGTTTCTGTTTGATGACGAACAGGCGCTGCTGCGGGTGGATATGTCCGAATATATGGAGAAA
>DIYE01000105.1 GCA_002428885.1 Alphaproteobacteria bacterium UBA6062 | reverse complement strand
ACCTTATGGTTTTGCCAAGCAGGTTGTGACGGATTACGGCCTTGATCCCTATTTTCCGGTTTTGACGGGCGGCGACAGTTTTGAGGTTAAGAAACCTCACCCGGGTCATATTGAAAAAACGCTGGACCTGATGCCCTTAAAATCCGGGACAGCGGTTATGATCGGGGATACTCATAATGATATTGATGCTGCCCGCGCCGCCGGCATCCCCTCAATTGCGGTCACCTTCGGCTATTCAGATATACCGGCCTCGGAGCTGGGAGCGGACTTCGTCATCGATCATTTCGACGAACTCATACCCACTTTGAAGAAGCTCTGATTATCCTTCGGGAAAGAGAGGCAGACTGGTGGCCTGGTTTCCGGATGGCAGGGACCGGTCAGCAATCCAGCTTCTAATGTCTTTCCAGACTATGGGAGCCTGCAAATCCCGCATCAGCAGATGCCATCCTTGCTTATATAAAACAATATCCGCGGAAGACGGCAGCCTGCTCACCACATTTTCGACAGGCTTTTTGGGAATCACTTCATCATTGGCGCCATAGAGGACAAGGGTTGGTATGGTTAGTTTTTCCGCGCTGTCATAAGCCGTATCCATTAACCCAACCAAACCGTAAACACTATCCAGCCTGGTTTGCTTAATAAAGAGAGGATCTCTACCAAGGTTGCGCAACATAGGGATATTGTCAGATGCCTGGATACCCAGCCCTTTGCCCGACGCCGTCACGCCACCGAACAGATGCGCACTGATCCAGAGGGAGCTTTTATAAAAGAGATTCAGGGATTTCCATCCCCAAACAGCCGGTGCCGACAGGATAACGCCGTCAATATCCGGGAAATTCGGCTGCGTAACCGAAGCCATAACGACTGCGCCGCCCATGCTTTCTCCCAACAGATATATCGGCTTTTCAGGTTTATGCTTTTTGATCACCTTTACCAGGGTTCGCAAGTCTGACGTCAACAGCTCTTCAGTCGCCCAAATCCCCGTATTGTCTGTCTCGCCAAACCCTCGTTGATCATACGCATATGTGGTAATGCCGTTCTGCGACCACCAGCTTGCCGGAAATGCAAATCCGTTCCGATAATCATTAAAGCCATGCACAGCGATAATAATCGCCTGCTCCTCCTCATCGGCCGACCAGGTTTTTAGCGGCAATCTGGCGCCATCGGCCGTTATAAACTGATTATCGGATAGTTCTGGCGACCGGTTTTCAGTTCCCGGGCGTTGAACCAACGGGGAACAGGCGCCGACCAAAGGAAGCAGAAGAATGAGGAAAACTGAAATCAGGCGAGTCATGGAAAGTGCGAACATCCCTCTCATTGATGATTTGGCAATATAATGTTGCAATCCTTACAAAATATGAAGCTTAGGGGCATGCCCCTAGAACAGGTGATATAATGAAAAAAGCGGCCCTTGTAACCCTGCTGGCAATTTTCGTCGCCGAAAATGCCCATGCTGCCCGAAAAAAAATGGATCCGCTTCATAATACGGGCGGCTATATCACTATCGGCAATACTGAAGATCATCAGTTTGAGCCAAGTTCTTCACCATCCTCTTTACCTTCCATGAGCTCATCGGCCGAAAACACGGAAAGCAACAAGCGTATTGCGGAAAAGATCGGGAAGTATCTCGAAGACTTCCCAGCCACCACAGCCATCCTTCTTATCGATAACGGGAAAATTCTGTTGGAACGCTACCAAGGCGTTGGCAAGCCGACATCGGAATTTTATAGCATGAGCATCGGAAAGAGCATGACCAGTCTCGCCGTCGGACAAGCGCTGTGCCATGGAGAGATCGCCAGCCTTACTGTGAAGGGCAATAAGCTTGTCCCGGAACTAAAAGACAGTGGTTTTGGCAGAAGTACAGTCCGGGAACTTCTCATGATGAGTTCCGGCGCCTATAAATCCGTTCGAAGCGGTCAGCCGGCCTTTCAGGGCGGCATCGGAATGCATCCCACAAAAAACCGTCCCTATTTTGGATATAGCTGGCCTGTCAGGCTCGGGCAGACATCTGTCGATGATCTCCTCTGGGGGGATGATTGGAGCAGGGTTGAGAACAAAAACACTCACCGGCCCGGCGAGATGTTCAATTACAAGGGAATGGACACCCTTGCCCTCGGTAAAATAGTCGAAAGGGCAACCGGTATGTCCCTCGCCGCTTATTTCGATAAAACCATCTGGCAGAAAATAGGAGCGGAAGGAACCGGTCATTGGGAAGCAGACAGAAACGGCTCCACCATGGCAAGCTCCGGTTTTCAGGCACGGCTAAGGGACTGGGGAAAACTTACCCTCTGGATTTTGGAACAACGCAAACAATTGACGTGTTTCGGCCGCTATCTGAAGGAATCTACAAGCACACAAATCCCCATGTCTAAAGATCTTAGGACGTCCTTTGCGGGATACGGATATCAATGGTGGACCGACAGCCGCCGGGCGCCGGGCTTCTGGGGGTTGGGATATGCAGGCCAAATGCTTGCCCTTAACCCCGAAACCGGAAAAATCCTCCTGAAATTCGCTTATCGCAGTGATAAAGGATCAGGCCTGAAGATTATGAATATCTTTCGGGAATGGAATGAAAATGACTGACGCTATTCCACGCGCTCGATACGGATGATTGCCGTTCCTTCGTTATTTCTATACATGGCATCCCAGTCTCCAGATTCTCTCCAAAGATTACTGATATTCAAAGCATCGTTAACATATAGATATAAAGGCCCTGAGCGAGGTGCTTTAAACTTAAATGCGCTTTGGCTTTTATTCAAAACCACAATATCTCCGCTATCCCGGCCAATTTCACCTAGCAATGTAAACCAAGGAATTAACTGTTCTCTTCTGACAGTCAGTCCTCCGATGAAGATAGGGTCTAAGGCAGTCAATCTATGATCTAGACCATTAGGTGAAGCCGGATGACGTAAATCTATCCAAGGTTCATCAACGTTAACTTCGACCTCATATACCCGCCCCACTTCCATATCAATACCTGTTACGAAACAAGGGTCCTTTGTATTAAAATTGACGATTTTCTCGGTTTTGAGAGGCAGTTTTTTTGCAACAATGGTAGCAGTAGACGCTTCACAAGCTTCTACTCTATCAGCAAACCCGAGATAACCATGTCGACTGCAAAACGCAAACACGACAAATACTACTGTTAAGAAAAAAGCAGAAGGAAACAAAGTTTGCGCAAGGAACCTACGGCCTGCGATAAAGGATCCAGAAGTTCGAACCAAATTCGCCAAATCCGTTAGAAAATTCGCCTCGCTCGAAATGTTCTGAACCTTCTGCACTCCTCTGAATTTAGTCCACCCTACTTCCGCATATTTCTTGACTTTGGCCGAACAAACCTTACCGCAAAGCAAAAATAAGACGAAAAGCCCGAGCCCATAGGCAAGTTGAAGCAAATGCTGCTGCCAGCTTAACACCCAATATTCAGGTAAAATTGTATCCAGCCCCCCAATAGCTGAGACGATAAACTTCTGCAGACCGGCAAAACAATCCTGATCCGAATAGTGATGCACAAAGCCGACGATAGGCGGAAACAGAAAAGGCATTACCAACAAGTACAAAAATATGGATAGCATTGCGAGATAGGCCACCCTACCCCAACCGATATAGTCTTCCGCTTTACTCAGATAATTTCCGCGCCGCTCTATATCATCAGGCAACTCATAATAGGGGCTGTTTGGCAAACGCCTGTCGATACTTCCATTTTTGTCGTAAACAGCATAATTCTTTGGAATACCGGCAGGAGCATATCCAGCCTCCGCCGCTCTTATCCGTTCAAGAACTGTGTGATGTAGAACAACCTCTGTTAGATGATTATCGCAGATCCTATGGATATTTCTGGGTTTGTAGCGGTACATCACAGCAGCCCCGCGGCGAGAGTTATGAAGGACACCTCCCGGCTGCGCCTGCCGTTCAAACACGTCAGTTTCTCTCTTTTGAAAAGTCAGACCATCGATGCCAATCCTAGCACGATCAACCTGCCGTATCATCCAGGTCAGCGTAATGTAAGCCAGGTTATCTTCCGGATAACCGCCCCCAACATCAGCATGCATGCCGGTAAACCAGACCTGGGTAATCCGCTTCAGGTCTCTTGCCGTTTTCTGTTCCCATAGGACAGGGTGAAAAGTATGCCGCTCATCATCAATAGCAAGCGCATGCGCTGCTCTGGAAACACCTCGGCCAAGAGTCTGGCTCTGGAATTTATAAGGATAGATCCAGCGATCAACAAAATCTGCGAGTTCATCAATGGGTAACCCGAGCGCGTCCACCGTATCCCAACACCCAATAAACTCGATTAAGTTATTCGGATCTTCAACAGAATGCGCATGAAGGCGTTTAAACTCTTCCGGGAGAAGAACCCGCACAGCAGGAATCAGGTTTCGTAAGTTTCGAAAAGGAAGCGCTACAAGCTTGGGGAAACTGTATTTTAAATAGCGCCGATACCATCCCCTAATTCCCGTGGCTCCTCCGGTACTTGCCTCTCCGCGATCAAGGCGCCAGAAACGGGATCGGTAACTTTTATAAGCCGCCTTCACTGCCTTTTTGATTTTTTCTTCCGCGCAATGTTGGCTCGCATTTGTGATACCGCAAGTCTCGATAAAGTGTGCCAATACCCGCGCTGTAAAGGCTCCGCGACTAAAGCCAAAAATATAGATTTTATCTCCTGGCCGGTAGTGGCGGCATAGATCGGTATAAAGCTGCCGGACATTCCGAGACAACCCTAGCCCAAAGACGCCTCCTAATAACCAGAGAGGCCGAAATCCGGATGTCCCGACACCATCATCATAGAAGGCGATCTGCTCATACTTTCCATCCGGACCTAGTCCAAGATCCAGAGACTGATAAAGCCGCCAGACATTGCTTTTATCTCTGGATATGGAGCTGTTTCCTGTACCATCGGACAGAAGAATAATTTTGCGAGACATGACTCCCCCTCCCCTCAAAGCTTCAGATCGCTATTATTTCCCTGAAGTGTCGGCAGAAGACATTTCAGTCATTTTTTTCTGCAATACAATCAATTCATCAATCACTTTTTGGTAACTGGCAAAGGTCTCCAGTCTCGCCTTTTTCATCTCCGAGTGATTTTTAATTTCTGCAAGCTTTCTTTCTTCTTTCTCTTTAATACCCTCCAGCATACTTGCACATTTTTTTGCCAATGGATTTTCATCTGCTTTCGACATCGCAACGATACAGGCGGTAGAAATAGCGTCACTATTGATATTCTCTATGTATTTTCTCTGTATCTCATGGATAACCTTGGCAATTTCAGCACTTTGTTGTCCCGGTGGTATGGGACCACCGACCGTAACCGACCCTTTAGCTTTGCTCTCCGTTTCTGCCATGATCTTGTCTATCGCTTCTCTTTTTGCATCCTGTATATTTTTTGCAAAATCAGTTCTGTTATCTTTCAACTCTTCAAGACGCTTTTCCGATTGTTCTAAATTGGCTTGGAGACCGACCAACTCGGCATCTGATGCACTATTGAGCTTAGCTCTTTCCAAGGCATTTTCCTGATTATCTCGGATTGCCTGCGCTTCTCCAATTGAAGTATCAAGGTCCAGTTTTTTGTTAATTTCTTGTTCTAGTTTTTTCTCAGCCTCAACGCGCTCATGTACTTTGAGCGTATGGTCTCCTTCAGATTTAGCTTTACCTTCGGCTTCACCGTCAATACCGGCTAGAGATCTTCCAAAGGCTCCAGCAGCCAAATCAGTTGCGAGCAACGTCACCATCGTATCATCATAGCGGCTCAACATAACCGCATATGCCGTTTCAGAGATCGCCCCGTTCGCAAAAGCTTCACAAGCTCGATACAACCCGTCCCGTAAAAGCTGAATTGTTGCGATACGTTCTCCCAACTGGGCAATGCTTTCCGTCTGAGAACGACTCATTGCCAAAGCAAGTTTTGGGTCAACATTCTGAGGAAGTTTTGCTGATGCTTCCGCAGCCAATTGAAACGATTTGGAAATAGCGGTCGCTATATCGGGGCTGGGAGCGACACAAGTTACGTATGTCGACTTGAGGGGCTCCCCACTTTCACTTTTCCTTACTTTTGTCTGAATAATCGGCATATGCTCTGCATTAGCCATAAATAGAGCGCGTTCCCCCTTATCTACAACGGTATGAGCCCCGTTACATCCGATAAGCGTGAAACTCATTAAAGCGACAATTGAAATGAATATTTTGTTCACAATCACTCTCCCCTGTTGATTAAGGAAAGAGTATCAGGCAACCTGCCTAAAGAGGTGAGCTTGATTGTTTTTTACGGAGATTTCACATCTGTTTACATTAACAGTTAAACGGATTTAAACAAATTAGCGCACTGGTTTTATTAAGAACCTTCCATTCACGCTAAAGATTCGTTTAAGTGATGAACCGGTTACATAAGTAGTAACCGGCCTGATTATTATTTTCCTTTGAAATTACCGTCGCGTTTTTCAAAAAAAGCGTCGATCGCTTCCGCATGGTCTTCCGTATAATGGCTCAGCGCCTGGAATGCAGCGGACATCTCCAGAAGACTATCCAACCGTGTATGCTCCCCTTCGCGCATCAGTTTTTTAGACAGGCGCAGGGCGTGAGGCGGATTCTTGGCGATCCGACCGGCCAGATCAAGGGCAGCCGCCATCAGATCATCATCTTCAACAACTTGCGACACCATCCCCCAGTCCAGGGCCGTATCCGCGTCGATCATTTCACCGGTAAAGGTCAGTTCCGCAGCCCTGCTTCGGCCGATTGTCCGCGGCAGGAACCAGGCACCGCCGTCACC
>DIYE01000355.1 GCA_002428885.1 Alphaproteobacteria bacterium UBA6062 | reverse complement strand
GGTGACGAAACGGCTCTTTATCCCAGATCATCTCCACATCTCCGGTCAATTGCAGCACATCCCCGGTTTCAAAGTCGATAAAAAGCAGACCTGCCTTAGGATTTTTCAGGAAATTACCGAACGTATTAAAATGGAAGTTCCCTGCATAATCAGGAATGGTCAGAACGTTCCCGTCCACCTTTACAAAACCCGGCTTTCCGCCCCGGTGAGACATATCCGCCCCACCGGTTTTATCTTCCGGATCCGCCTCAATGCCACTCGCAACGAAGAAGGTATCAGCCGCCTCGATCAATGAGCGAGCCCCCTTATCCAATGCAGCGAAGGATCTAACGCCAACAGTCTCCCTATGCGCTTCAGGATCTTCAGTAAACGCAAATTGCCGCGTCAGGATATATTGTGGACAATTCCCAAAGGACTGATCCACTGCCAGGCGAAACCCACCTTTGGTCAACAAGGAGATCGTCGCATTCAAGCGGTTTCTTCTACGGGTATGCATCTCAAGCCCGAGGAGGCCAAGCCGGACACCTTCCCGTAATTTACCTGACAGTGGATCGGATGGATGAGGAAGAGCCGCAACGTCCAGACTTTTCGGATCCGGACTGTTTAGAAATCCGGGTTTTCCAGCCAGGGCGGTTGCGCGAGGGTAGCCCTCCTCATCCATATAAGCGACATAAAGGATCGGCAACTGCCGGAAAAACTGCCGGTGCTGGTCAGGCATGAAAGGGCGAATGGCCCGCCTTGCGAAAGTCCTTATCTCCTTGGAAACACCGACTTTCTCCTGAGCTGCAATCTCACCGGCGTGAAAAGGTGTGTCACTTTCTGTCCATCCCTGATCCATGGCTATTCTCCGTCTGTTACCGAGAGTGTATTTAGGGGATCTGCCCCTAATCTATGCGACGAGTCCGGCTTTGGTTTCCGGCATAGCAACAAAACCCGGCAGAGCCTGCACGCGCGCCAGCCAGGCACGAATACTCGGATACGGGGTCAGGTCCACATTCCCTTCTGGCGCATGAGCCGTGTAGGAATAAATCGAAACATCTGCTACAGTTGGCTTACGTCCCACCAACCACTCCCGACCTTCCAGATGCTGCTCAAGGCGTTCAAACGCCCAACCGGAAACTTCCTTGGCCCGCTCTGCATCCTGAGGCGCATTAAAGACAGTAATCAATCGGGCCATTGCCGGTCCAAACCGGATTTCGCCTGCGGCAACAGACAAAAAGCGCTGGATCTCAGCAGCGGCGGCAGGATCTTCGGGCAACCAGTCCGGTGCATATTTCTTGGAAAGATAAACGAGAATGGCGTTGGCATCCGCCAGCACCGTCTCACCATCTTCAAGGACAGGTACCTGTCCGAAAGGGTTTAGGTTAAGAAACGGCTCCTGACGATGTTCCCCCGCAGCCAGATCCACCGTAACATACTCATAAGGAATATCAGCAAGAGCTGCGAACAACTCCACCCGGTGTGCATGACCGGACAACGGGAATCCGTAAATTTTTATTTTTTCACTCATGATTTTCTCCTGATTAACGGGTTGGCTTATAAAACCGAAAAGGAAGTGCAATCGGGTGATATCCACGCAGCCATCCGTAGAAAGTCAAAAAAGACAATGTATTCAGCCGATATAACCGACCCGCAACAAGGTTACTTTGACCTTTCGTTGCTTTACGTTTCTGCGATATCACCCCTCTGCCCCTCTACTATCTTTTAGACGGCTATCCGTCGTTCATTTTCATTGATGGGATAGTCGTTGAGACTGGCATCGCGGCGGCGCATAAGCCCCTCCTCATCAAACTCCCACTGTTCATTTCCATGGGTCCGATACCATTGCCCCTGATCATCGTGCCATTCATATTCAAATCGAACGGAAATGCGATTGTCCGTATAAGCCCAAAGCTCCTTCTTGAGCCGGTACCCTCCCTCTTTCTGCCATTTGCGGGTCAGAAATTCCTGGATCGCTGCGCGGCCGCGAAAAAATTCGTCCCGGTTCCGCCATTCGGAATTCTCCGAATATGCCAGGGATACTTTTTCAGGGTCTCGGCTGTTCCAGTTCTCTTCTGCCAACTGGACTTTTCTTCGGGCTGTTTCCAGCGTGAAGGGAGGTACAAGTTTTTCACTCATTCGGTTCACCTTTTTAAAAGTCGAATGCGTTATGCGAATAACATGTACTGATCGGTACATTTATGTCAAGAGAACAAACTGAATTTTCTCTCAAGCTTCGCTCCAATCATCCTACAAACCCATATTTATCAATATTCTGGCCATTGAAATAAAATTGAGTTCTGCTATATATTCGATACAGATTAGTACAGGAATTAGGCGCATGAGCATTTCTAAACGGGATGAACTGGTTCAGAAGGCATTGAAGATTTTTTATCGAGACGGCTTTCATGCAACCGGCATGGATACCCTTGTCAAAGAAACCGGCATATCCAAAACATCCATGTATAAACACTTCAGAACAAAGGAAGATCTGATCCTGGCGACCTTGCGTCTTCGGGACGAATTATTCCGGAATTACTTTATCCGCAGGGTGGAAGAGCTGGCCTCTGACCCAAAGGAACAGCTCCATGTGATGTTTGACGTCCTTAAAGAATGGTTTGAACAGAAAGACTTCAGAGGCTGCATGTTCGTCAAAGCCTCTGGCGAATATCCTGACCATGATACAGCGATCCTTAATACAGCAGCGGAGCATAAAAAGCTGCTCCTGCAATTTGTGACAGACCTGGCCCGAAAAGCAGGCGCACGAGATCCGGAACTTCTGGCAAGGCAGCTTATGATCCTGAAAGAAGGCGCCGCTGTCCTCGCCCATATTAAGGGCCCCGACGGCATTGCAGATGACGCCCGAATGGCGGGAGACGATCTTATCAACAGCCACTGCGCTTGATAAGCGCATGAACAGATCGGTTTGTTTGAAAACAAATAAAATACCTGTTTCATAAAATTGTATCTTTAACCTGTCTAAATAGTCATATATGCTTTCTTTTCTAATTTAGAGGGGATTAAACCGTATGACTTTCAGATTTAACCTGCCGGGCCTGTTAGCCGGCCTTGCTGCCCTGCTTGCTGTCAGTAGCACAGCCAGTGCAGCACTCGTTACCGTCGCTTATGACGGCGATTACAACGAAGCAACCGAAGCACCATCCGGCGATTATGATGCCATTGGCGGTCTCACAGATGTTGGCGTCTTTGACCTGATGGGGTCCAGCACCGGTTTTGCCAACACTTTTTCGGGGTCCGTCGTCTCTCCAAGTGACACATCTGATTTTTTCGTTATCAGAGTTGGTGCCGGACAAACACTGACTGGGGCAAGTCTTGTACTGGGAACAAATGTGACACCCTCTAATCCCATGTTCGCTTTTCCGGCTCCTCATTGGAGCATGGAGCTACCATATTCGACAACACCGACAATTTTCGATTCAGAAGTTGGATATGATCGCATGTCCTCAGCGACAACATACGGGGCAAGCTTCGCACCTTTGGGAGAAGGTATTTATAATATCCTGATTGGTAACGGTGTTTTCGGAACCAATAACGGAGCGCTTGACTACACAATGACATTTACTGTTACAGGTGCCGACATCTCCGTCGTTCCGCTACCTGCCGCCCTACCGCTTTATGGCGCTGGCATTGCCCTGCTGGGCTTCCTCGGCTGGCGTCGCAAACGCTCCTGATAGAGGACAAGATAACCTTCCAAATGGCGGCCACAGGTCGCCATTTTTTTTACGCCTACTGAATACTCCAGCCCCCATCCATAGCAAGAGAGGCGCCGGTCATATTGGCACCGCCCGGGCCGCATAAAAAAGCAGCGGCTTCCGCCAACTCTTCAGGCCGCGTGAATCTCAAAGACGGCTCCTTTGCGGCCAACAACTGACGGGCCGCTTCTTCGGTCTCAAGACTTTCCTTTTCAGCCAGCGCCGCGATCTGCTTTTCAACCAGCGCTGTCCGAACCCAGCCGGGACAAATGGCATTGCAGGTGATGTTCTGCGTTGCATTTTCAAGGGCCGTCACTTTTGTCAGCCCAATAATGCCGTGTTTCGCCGCGACATAGGCGGATTTCTCGACAGATCCGACAAGCCCGTGAACAGAGGCAATATTAATAATGCGCCCAAAATCCCGCTTCTGCATTCCCGGCAGTGCGGCATTAATGGCATAAAAGGCACTCGATAGGTTAATGGAAATGATATCCTCCCACCTCCCATGCGGAAAATCCTCAATGCGCGCCGTATGCTGAATACCGGCGTTATTGACAAGAATATCGACCGAGCCAAACTCCGACTCTGCACTGGATATCATGCCTCTGATTGCATCCGCATCCAACATATTTGCCGGATCATATTTTGGGGTGGTCGCGCCCGCCGAGGCAACGTCATCCAGAGCTGCCTGAATATCGGTTTCCTCACCCAGGCCATTAATAACAACCTGCGCTCCCAGCCCGGCAAAATTCCTGGCCATCGCCAGACCGATACCGCTGGTTGATCCTGTAACGATCGCAACCTTTCCGGATAGATCAATACTCATCCCTACGCCTTCCCAAAGAGTGTATTATGTCCAGGAAGAAGCATACTGCATCCCTCATAAACGCAGCGTCAAGCCCTTTATAAAATGCTTCTTTTCGGCACGTCACTCCACAAGAAGCTGGACCCGGTCACTGGTGAAACTCGTATTACCGTATTCAATGGGAGCACCCGCCGCGTCCACATCCACGCTTTCCGTCAGCAGGATAGGACGGCTTTTTTGCTGTTTGAGGAGGCCGGCGATTTTACTGTTGGGTAACTGGGCGCTAATTTTCGTGAATTTCCTCGTATAGTCTTGAATACCGAACTCCCGAAAGGCTTCCGTCAGGGATTTGGTTCCCTTGAAGATCTCGACAATTCCTTCAAACCGCTTCGCCGGCAGGAAGCTTTGACCGACGGCCAGTGGAATACCATCCGCCTCACTGACGGAAAGGATTTCGATCACTTTCTCATTGGGCTTCAGTCGCAAATTACGGGCAACCGTTGGTGAAGCCTTCAGGATTTTATCGGAAACCAAGCGTTTGTCCGGCATTCTGTGGCGGCTTGAAACGATCTGCGAAAACCGGGTGCGGTTACCGACCGGATAATCCAGCACACTCTCCTGTACGAAAGCGCCGCGCCCCTGCTCTACCCGGACAACATTGGCCTCCGCCAGGGCAGCCATGGCTTGCCGGACTGTATGCCTGTTCACGCCAAAGCGGGTTGCCAGCTCCATTTCGGTCGGCATCTTCTCACCCGGCTTAAAAACCTCCAATGCTATATCTCTTAAAAGCTGCCGCTCAATCTGCTTCCAGATCGACAGGCCTTTTTCCCACTCCATGATACCACCCGACCGTCATAAAAGTTTCATCTATCCGACTTTGAAAAGACTGATTTCACTCTGTATAACTTAAAATCATATAGACATCTAGACAAATTTTGAATTTGTCCACCAGTCGAGAGGAAATTCATGGCGGAAGCAGCATTAACAGCAGATCAGGCTCTTAGAAAGCAGCGAATGGAAAGCCTGGCCAGATCCAGCAAGCAAGAACTGGAACCTTTCTGGAAAGAGCACGGGCAGGATCTTCCCTATTCCTATCTCAGGGAACCGGAAATCGGTCTTGTCATGGTTCGGGGCCGCGCCGGTGGTACGGGTCAACGCTTCAACCTTGGTGAAATGACCGTCACCCGCTGCTCGGTGCGCCTGTCAGACGGCACGGTCGGTCATGGCTATGTCAAAGGCCGGGATAAAAGGCATGCGGAGCTTGCCGCCCTGTTCGACGCCCGCTTTGTCCAGGATGACAGCACAGCCGGCTTTCTCGACATTCTGAATAACCGCCGCAAAGCCGAACGAGATAACCAGTCGGCCAAGGCAGCCGCCACAAAAGTTGATTTCTACACTATGGTACGAGGAGAAGATTAATGGACCTGGGTCCCCTCACCGCGCCTCTGTCGGGCCTCGAAAATCCGGCATTCGCCTCCAACAGAATTTTCCGGGATGTCCTGGAAGCCCTGTCTCGCCCCGGTACTGTCGTACCGGCTCCTGAAAATCTGGAAACACCGGGCAAACTGAACCGGGCTGCGACTGGTTTCCTGCTGGCCCTTGCCGATATGGAAACCCCTGTCTGGCTCAGCCCTGACATCCGGGATATCCAGACGGAAAAACATCTGAAATTCCATACGGGTTGTCCCGTTGTCGATCAGTGCGGCCAGGCGGTTTTTGCGGTTGCGGATGCTCGTACTTCTAACTTCGATTTCCTGAATTCCCTTGCGGTCGGCAATCCGGAGATGCCGCATCAGTCAGCGACCCTGCTGATCATGATTGATGGCTTTACCGGACCGGCAGCACTGACCCTGACAGGGCCCGGCATTCACTCCAAAGCCGTTTTGGCTCCGGATCCGATCCCGGACGCTCTTATCCAATGGGCGCAAGCGAACCAGCGCCTCTTCCCTTGTGGTGTCGATCTGATCTTTGCAGCGACATCTTCGCTTGCCGCCCTGCCCCGCACAACCCGGATTGAGGTGTAACATGTATGTTGCTGTTAAAGGAGGCGAGCGGGCCATTGAAAACGCCCATAAACTTCTCGCTGAAAAACGCCGTGGCAATCCGGACATTCCTGAAATCAAGACAGACCAGATCCGGGAACAACTGACATTGTCCGTTTCCCGTGTCATGGCCGAAGGCTCCTTATACGATCCGGACCTTGCCTCCCTCGCCATCAAACAGGCACGCGGCGATCTGATTGAAGCGGTCTTCCTGATGCGGGCTTACAGAACCACCCTGCCGCGCTTCGGCTATTCCTTACCGATCGACACCGGCACTATGCAGATCAGTCGGCGCATTTCCGCCACTTACAAGGATCTGCCGGGCGGTCAGGTTCTGGGACCGACCTTTGACTATACTCACCGGCTCCTGGATTTCACCCTGACGGCCAATGGCGAAGAGCCCCTGGAAGCGGAAAGCTCATCGGAAGGGGTCGATAACACCATGCCCCGGGTTCTGGATGACCTGCTCAATCATGAAGGCCTGATCCAGCAAGAAGAGCGGGTTTCAGATGAAAGCCATGAGCCTGTTGGTGACCTGACTCGTCAGCCACTGGAATTTCCCGCAGATCGGGATATCAGATTGCAAAACCTCTCCCGGGGCGACGAAGGTTTTATCCTGTCCCTCGGCTACTCCACACAGCGCGGCTATGCCCGCAACCATGCTTTTGTCGGCGAAATCCGTTATGGCAGTGTTGATGTTGAGATCGCGCCGGAAGAGCTCGATTTTCCCATCCATCTCGGCGAGATCGATATCACGGAATGTGAAAATGTGAACCAGTTCAAAGGTTCCAAAACCGCACCGCCGCAATTCACTCGCGGCTACGGCCTCACCTTCGGCCAGAATGAACGCAAAGCCATCGCTATGGCGCTGGTGGACCGGGCGCTACGCGACAAGGAAATGGGGGAAGAGGTTACCTCACCGGCCCAGGATGAAGAGTTTGTCCTATCCCACAGCGACAATATCGAAGCCACCGGTTTCGTCGAGCATATCAAGCTTCCCCATTATGTGGACTTCCAGTCGGAACTGGAACTTGTCAGGAAAATGCGGCGGGAGCAAGCCGAACAACACCCTCAGAGGGCGGCGGAGTAACTCATGAATTACCAGCAAACAGAGATACCGGATTATAATTTCGCGTATCTGGATGAACAGACAAAAAGAATGATCCGACGAGCTCTTTTAAAAGCCGTCGCCATTCCCGGATACCAGGTTCCCTTTGCAGGGCGGGAGATGCCGATGCCTTACGGCTGGGGCACCGGGGGGGTTCAGGTCACAGCGGCTGTTATCGGTCCGGAAGACACCCTGAAAGTCATCGACCAGGGTTCCGACGATACGACCAATGCCGTCAGTATCCGGAAATTTTTTGCCCGGACCGCCGGTGTGGAAACAACAGAAAAAACGGCAGACGCAGATATTATTCAGACCCGGCACCGGATCCCGGAACATCCGCTCCGCGAAGACCAGATTTTGGTCTATCAGGTTCCCATTCCGGAACCTCTCAGATTCCTGGAGCCGCGCGAGACAGAGACCCGTAAAATGCATGCGCTGGAAGAATACGGGCTTATGCATGTAAAGCTTTACGAGGATATCGCCCGGCACGGTCATATTGCGACAACCTATGCCTACCCGGCACTGATCAATGACCGCTACATGATGGATCCGTCCCCTATCCCGAAATTCGATAATCCCAAGATGGACATGATGCCGGCTTTGCAGCTTTTCGGCGCGGGACGGGAAAAACGGATTTACGCCCTGCCCCCCTATACCAAGGTCAAAAGCCTCGATTTTGAGGATCATCCATTTGTCATACAAAGCTGGGAAGATGTGTGTGGCCTGTGCGGAGCAAAAGACACTTTCCTGGATGAAGTCATTCTCGATGACCAGGGCAATCGCATGTTCGTCTGTTCGGACAGTGATCACTGTAATGAAAGACAGGCCAAAGGACATCGAGGTCCACAAAACCGAGATGACAGCCTGACGGAAGAGGTAGCGTTATGAGTAGAGACAGCAATATTTTGCTGAGTATCAGGGATCTTACCATGATGTATGGCAGCCGGATTGGTTGCCAGGACGTCTGCTTTGATCTCTGGCCAGGCGAGGTTCTGGGCATTGTCGGCGAATCCGGCTCCGGAAAATCAACGCTCCTGAACTGCATCTCCGCCCAGTTGGAACCGAGCGAAGGACAGGTTTCCTACAATACGCGGATTGAAGGCATGAAAGAGGTTTACCAAATGAGCGAGCCGGAACGCCGCCTCCTTATGCGGACCGACTGGGCCTTCGTTCATCAGAGTCCGCGAGACGGTCTTAGAATGAATGTGAGCGCCGGCGCCAATGTCGGTGAAAGACTGATGGCCATCGGTAACCGGCATTATGGCGACATCCGCCAGAGTGCCGAAAACTGGCTGGGCAAAGTAGAGATTGAGAGCGACCGTCTTGACGATCTTCCCTCCACCTTCTCCGGTGGCATGCAGCAAAGGCTGCAAATCGCCCGCAACCTGGTAACCGGCCCGCGTCTTGTTTTTATGGATGAGCCGACCGGCGGTCTTGATGTCTCCGTGCAGGCAAAGCTCCTTGATCTATTGCGTAGCCTGGTAAGGGACCTCGGCCTTTCTGTCATCATCGTTACCCACGATCTTGCCGTTGCCCGCCTGCTGTCCAACCGGCTCATGGTCATGCAAAGAGGCAGGATTGTCGAACAGGGCCTCACGGACCAGGTGCTTGATGATCCGCAGCACGCCTATACCCAACTTCTCGTTTCTTCCATTCTCCAGACGTAAGAGCAGGCCATGACTGACATGCTTAAAGTAGAAAAACTGGCCAAGAGTTTCACATTGCATACGCAAGGCGGAACGACAATCCCGGTCTTTGAAGACATCAACTTCTCCATGCAGGCCGGGGACTGTATCGGCCTGACGGGAGAGTCAGGTTCGGGCAAAAGCACCTTTATGCGGATGCTGTATGCCAACTATCTTTGCGCCTCCGGTTCGGTGAATGTCTTCCATGACGGCAGATGGGTGGATATCACCACCGCCACGCCCCATGACATTCTGGAGATCCGGAAAGTCACCATGGGATATGTAAGCCAGTTCCTCCGGGTTATTCCTCGGGTATCAACACTGGATATTGTCGCAGAACCCCTGACCACTTTGGGAGCCTCGGAGGAAGCGGCCAAAGACAAGGCGCGCCAACTCCTCAGTCGGCTCAACATTCCCGAACGGCTGTGGTCCCTCTCACCACTCACCTTTTCCGGCGGCGAGCAGCAGCGGGTGAATATCGCCCGGGGTTTCATCGCCGATTACCCGATCATGCTGCTGGATGAGCCCACAGCTTCGCTGGATGCGGGGAACCGGCAAACCGTCCTTGACCTGATTGAAGAAGCCAAGGAACGCGGTTCGGCCATCCTCGGAATATTCCACGATCAGGCGGCCCGCGATGCCGTCTGTACAGACTTTTTCGACGTAACGAAACACCGGATTGAGTATGATGGTTGAACAGATATACACCAATGCAAAAATCGTTTTGGCGGATGACGTTTTAGACGGGACGGTTGCCGTTCGGGATGGCCGGATACACGACATTTCCGAAAGCCGTTCCAGCCTTCCGTCTGCTGCCGATTTTGAAGGCGATTACCTGATACCGGGATTGGTTGAGCTGCATACAGATAACCTCGAAAAGCACATGACGCCGCGCCCCAAAGCCTCCTGGCCTCCCATCGCGGCGGCGGTTGCCCATGACAACCAGATCGCCAGTGCCGGCATCACCACCGTTTTTGACGCCATTGCGGTCGGTGATGTCAATGACGGCAGCGAGCGGATTCACAAACTCAAAGCCAGCATTGAAAGTCTGTTTCAGGCACGGGAAAAAGGCCTGCTCCGCGCTGATCATATGGTTCATCTGCGGTGCGAAGTCAGTTATGGCGGCATGATAGAGGCCCTGTCCTCATTCGCGTCCCACGCCATGGTCAAAATGTTGTCCGTGATGGATCATACACCTGGCCAGCGACAGTTTGTTAGTCTGGACGCCTATTACACCTATTATCAGAGCAAATACGGTCTCAGTAATGAACAGATGAAGGATTTCATCAAACAGCGCAAAAACGATCAACAGCTTTACAGCGCCAAGCATCGCCAACATGCCGTCGAAGTCGCCAAGGAGCATAACCTGGCCCTCGCCAGCCATGATGACGCGACAACCGAACATGTCAGTGAAGCCGTTGCAGATGGTATGACAGTCGCAGAATTCCCAACCACCCTGGAAGCGGCAAAAGCGTCTCATGAAGCCGGCCTTGGTGTGATGATGGGCGGCCCTAATCTGGTGCGAGGCGGCTCTCATTCAGGTAATATCGCAGCAGGAGATCTCGCCAGGCACGGCTATCTGGATATCATTTCCAGCGATTATGTTCCCCACAGCCTTCTCCACGGAGCCATGCTGCTATTTGATGATGTGGACGGTTACGACCTTCCAAGAGCCATTCGCGCGGTCAGCAAGACACCGGCAGACTGCGTCGGTTTAACTGATCGAGGAGAGATTGCCGTTGATAAACGGGCGGACTTTATCCATGTTCATCATTCCCCTCACCACCCCATTATTCGCGGCGTCTGGCGCGAAGGAACGCGGGTATCCTGACATGCATGGAAAACTGGTTCTCATCGTTGGTCCAAGCGGGGTCGGCAAGGATACGATGCTAGCAACGGCCAAGGAATATCTGGCGGAGGATGACCGTTTCATCTTCCCTCGCCGTTTTATCACCAGAGCGGAAGACGCCGGCGGAGAAGATCACAAGGCGGTCACCGAAGAGGAGTTTGACGCTCTCGAAAAATCAGGGGCCTTTGCCCTCAGCTGGCGGGCCCACGGCCTTCAATATGGTATTCCGATTTCCACCCGCCG
>DIYE01000353.1 GCA_002428885.1 Alphaproteobacteria bacterium UBA6062 | reverse complement strand
ATATACCACTGTCCAGATACTGGCGGTGACAGCGACGTGAAAGAGAGGTCAGGATCTCGTAGGAGATTGTCCCGGCTGTCCCGGCCACAGTCTCCAGATCAACAGCGCCGCCGACCAGACTGACCAGCGATCCTCTTTTACAGTCTTCAGGGTCGATATCGGTCACATCGACCGAAATCATATCCATTGACACCCGCCCCACCACCGGGACTTTCTTATTCTTTATCGCCCCCTCGGAAAGGCCGCCCAGACAGCGGAAATATCCATCCGCATAACCCACTGAAACGGTTGCTATCCTTGCTTTTCCCGAACTGCGATAGGTGGCACCATAACCAACGCTATTTTTGCTGTCAACGTCATGAACCTGAAGGATTTTCCCCTGTAGGTGGATAACCGGTTTCATGGGGTTGGTTTTATCCGGTGTCGGGTTTCCGCCATACAGCGCGATGCCGGGGCGCAGCAGATCAAAATGAAAATCCGACCCGAGGAAAATACCGCTGGAGTTGGAGAATGAGACGGGTGTGTTCTGCAAGCCTTCAGGCAGGAGAGACCGGATCTTTTTCAGGGTCTCCAGCTGTATCCGGTTTTGAGGGTGGTCCGGTGTGTCTGCGCAGGCCAAGTGACTGACAAGATAGCGGATTTCAAGGCCGTTCAGCCAGTCCGGATTGTTGCCCAACGCTCTGGCATCCTCTTCCATCAGACCGAGCCTTGTAATGCCGCTATCCAGATGGAGCAGGGCAGGCAGGGAGCCATGTTCTGCAGTAATGGAGGACCAGAGACGGATTTCTTCAAGCGTATTGAGGACTGGTGTCAAACGTTCCGCCCGATAAATCCCGTCGCATCCGTCAAACAGGCCGCCGAGAATATAAATCTGAATTTCCGGATGATATTTACGGAGTTCAATCCCTTCTTCGGGCAGGGCGACAAAGAATTTTGTGCAGCCCGCCTCAACCAGGGCCTGGCTGACTTCTTTAGCGCCGAGACCATAAGCATCTGCCTTAACAACAGCCGCGCATTCAGCGGTTTCCGAGCGGGCGGACAGGAGCGCGTAGTTCTCTCTAAGCGCCCTTAGATCAATGGTGAGGTAGGATCCGGTAAGGCTGGGATCCATCAATGATGCTCCGGCAGGTAATGATCCAGGGCAAGATCACCGAAACGGGTGAATTCAGCCTGGAACTGAAGCTTGATAATGCCGATCGGACCGTGACGCTGCTTACCGACAATGACCTCGGCCATATTATGGACCCTGGCCATTCGCTCCTGCCATTCAATATGTTCAGGTGTGCCTTCACTGGGTTCTTTACGGCCTTCGTAATATTCTTCGCGATAGACGAACATTACAACATCCGCGTCCTGCTCGATCGAACCGGATTCGCGAAGGTCAGACAGTTGCGGTCGCTTGTCATCCCGGTTCTCCACCTGACGGCTGAGCTGCGAGAGGGCGATCACCGGAATATCCAGCTCCTTGGCGATGGCTTTCAGTCCCTGGGTTACCTCGGAGATTTCCTGAACCCGGTTATCACCGCGACCGGTTCCCTTCATGAGCTGCAGATAATCCACGACGATCATGCCAAGACCGTGACTTCGCTTCAAACGTCGGCAGCGGGTCCGCATGGCGGCAATGGAAATGGCCGGCGTATCGTCAATATAAAGCGGACATTCTGACAGCAGGGCGCTTTGCGGAACCAGTTTATTGGCAAACTCGTCGTCGGTGAGATCACCACGCCGGAGTTTTTCCGAGCTGATTTCGGTGGCTTCCGCCAAAATACGGCCGACTAGCTGCTCCGCTGACATTTCCAGTGAAAAGAACCCGACAGGGGCGCCCTCGCTCCCCCCGGAGTCCCGATAGGCCTTCGCCGCATTATAGGCAATATTGGTTGCCAGCGATGTCTTTCCCATCGACGGACGCCCCGCCAGGATCAGCAGGTCAGAGCTATGTAACCCGCCCAATTTGGCGTCCATGTCCCGAAGACCGGTTGTGACGCCGACCAGATTGCCATCCCGCTGAAAGGCTTCTTCAATGGATTTGACAGCCTGGTTTACAGCCACTTTCACAGGAGTGAGTGCTCCCTCATGACTGCCGTTTTCAGCCAGTGCGAATAGCTGCTTCTCCGCACTTTCGATCTGATTTGTTGCTGTTTCTCCCAGATCTGAATCATAGGCTGTATTAACGATCTCCTCTCCAAGGTCGATCAGTTCACGTCGCATGGCCAGATCATAAATGATCCGTCCGTAATTCTCTGCATTGATAATGGTCGTTGCAGAGGCAGCCAGTCTCGCCAGATACTGAGCTCCCCCGATATCGGCGAGGGCCTCGTCATTCTCGAAATAGGATTTAAGTGTCACCGGATCGGCAATCTCGCCACGCTCGATCAGAATGGTCGCGGCATCATAAATCCTGGAATGGACGGGCTCATGGAAATGCTCTGCCCTCAAAAAGCCACTCACTTTCGCAGCGGCTTCGTTATTCACCAGCATAGCTCCCAGAAGATCCCGTTCCGCATCAAGGTTGTTGGGCAGGGTTCTGTAGGCGGGAAGGGAGGTTTCATCCTCACCTTTCATATCTGTTGTCACTGCTGAGCCTTCCATGGCAAGAGACTATCATACTTTCGAATGCGAGATCAGGATCATTTGGCTGCGGGCCGTCCTTTTGTGTGGATAGCTTTTATTCACAGCTTGTGGACAATGTGAATAACGGACTTAAGTGCATTGATCAATAAGGGATTTTCCGAGTTTTATAACAGGAATAACTTATATGATTTTTGGCAGTTTTTTTTATCTGATTGGCAGAAAAAGCACGGACTAATTTCTCCTTCGGTCCAGAATAGACGTTAGTATATTGGCTCCGCTAAAGGATCGGAGCAAGTCACATGAGGGTGTTTCAGAAATACAGGAAAGCAACAGCGTTTTTGCTGATGTTCCTGTTTCTGTGGACTCCTTTTCTAACATTCCTGACAACCCCTCTCTTCAGTCAGATTGATAGTTATCGCTGGGTCGTTATCTGTACCTATAACGGCCTGAAGACCGTTCCCCTGAATGACCAGGGTGAGATTGCTGATGTGACGGAAGATGTTTGCCCGGTTCTTCAGCTTTTCGCCAATCTGGCACAGGCTTTTGCACCGGATGCGGATATTATCCTTCCGGTTGTTCTGACGGCCGCATCCCTTACCATTTGGATTTTATGCCGGATTGAACCAGCTGTTTTCCGGCTTGTCCCTCCCGTCCGTGCGCCTCCCCGGTCTTGCAGTTTCGTTTAAGAAGACATTGCAATTCGCCCTGAAGGGCAACCGAGGAACATCATGAGTAACACATATCTCCGTGCCGCAAGTGTGGCACTGGGAGGTGTCTTCTATGCCGGTTCGCTGACAGCGGAGCCTATCAAGCTCGAACCGATTATTGTGGAAGAAACCGCCCAGGAGGAAACATCTGCCGGATCTGTAAAGGGCTATATCGCACCGACGATCGACAGTGCGACACGGACAAGAACGCCGGTGCAGAAGGTACCGCAGTCTATTTCCGTTATCCCGAGAACCGTTATCGAGGAGCAGCAGGCTTTATCGGTATCCGAGAGTCTTAGAAATGTCAGCGGTACGGTTAGCAATCGTGCTTTGTCCACGCCGGCTTCCGATGCCACCCGAATTCGGGGCTTCGCGGCGGAGCAATTGCTGGATGGTTTTACCCAGTATTATAACCCGGCTGACCGGGAAAGTACGGTGGGTATTGAACGACTGGAAGTTCTGAAAGGTGCCAATGGCGTCTTATATGGCGGTGGCTCCGGGACACCGGTCGGTGGCGTTGTTAATATCATTTCGAAACGTCCGACGGCGGAGGCATCCGGGGAAATCGGATTAAAGCTGGGCACAGACCAACTGTTCCAGCCGTATTTTGATATCAACCAGCCGGTCAATGATCAGATCCAGTTCCGGATGTCAGGTGAATATACCCGTTCGGATAGTCATGTGGACGTCGTTCAGACGGATCGCTATAACATCAATCCTGCCCTGGCCTTTACGGATAATGACGGCACTCGCCTGACATTGCTTGGGAAAGTATCCCGGTGGTCGCAGCCGGAATATCAGGGCCTGCCGGCAACTGGCACTGTGGCTGGCGATTTTTCTTTAGATCCGGATTTATTTATCGGTCCTTCCAACATCCCGGATAGTACGTCTGCCTTTCAGTCTCTGACTGCGATCTTTGACCATCAGCTCAATGATATCTGGCATTTCGATATCCGGGCCCGTCTGGCGTCGTCAGAGTTTGATGAGAAAACGCAGACCCTTGTCGGCGCAGATGGCTTTACGGCGGATGTTCCGGCCGCCGCTCCTTCCACCTGGTCTTTGGTCAATGCGCAACTGTTTCAGGAACAGGTGGAACGAAGCCTGCAGGTGAATGCGGATGCCGATTTCAACATTGGAGATATAGAGGCGACAGTGTTGTTGGGAGCTGATTACAGCTGGCTGACGGATGAAGGTTTTATTGATTCAAATATCGGAGGGGGCGGATCCGGGTTTGTGGATCTGACCAATCCGGTTTTTCCCGCATATACGACGCCGGGGCCCGGTATCAATAACCAGTTTGTCGATAACATCACCTATGGAGTTTACGCTCAGATTCAGGTGACTTTTGCAGATCGGTTACACCTGCTGGCCGGGGTGAGGGCCGCAACGGTCTCTGTAGATTTTCGCAATACGTCAACCGGTGTTTCGGAAAAGACCCGACAAACCAGTCTTCTCCCGCGCATTGGTCTTTCTTTTGATGCAACGAAGAATATTACCTTCTTCGCCGGATATGCCGAAGGAATGCGCGGACAGCCTTTCTCGAATTTCGTGAGTGCGCCGGAGCCGGAAAGATCCCGGCAGATGGAGGCAGGCGTCAAGCTGAGCTATGGAGATACCTTAAGCGGACAGTTGGCGCTCTACCAGATTGACAGGTCCAATGTTGCCGTCACCGATAATACGGATCCTTTGTTTCGATCTGTTGCGAAAGGCGAGCAAAGATCAAGAGGTGTCGAGCTGGATGTCACCTGGCAACCTGTTTCATCCCTCCGCTTTCTGGGATCTTACGCCTATACTGATGCAACACTGGAAAATAGTCTGTTCAGTGCTCCTGCCGGAAACAGCCTGCCGATCGTCCCGGAACATTCAGGGCGGCTCTGGGCGCAGTATGATCTGAGCGACAACTGGAGTGGGGGACTGGGAGTTTATGCGCAGTCCGGGACTTATCTTTCCAACAATAACAGCTTCAAAAGCGATGCTTATCATACAGTCGATGCTGTCCTGTCCTATGAACAGGATTTCTACAGATTGTCAGCATCGCTGAAAAACCTGACGAACCAGGATTATTTTGAGGCCTACAATTACTTCGGAGGACGGGTGTCTCCTGCCGCCGGAACAAGTTTTTACCTAAACGCTTCCATATTTTATTGAAGGGAAATCTGAATGAGACGGATGTTTATTCTGTTGCTCGGCCTGCTTGGTGTAGCGTCTTTTGCTGCTCAGGCTGAAGAGACAACCGGGCATGATATGTCGAGCATGCCGGCAAGCTGGTCAAAGCCTGTAGAGATTGCCATGCTGGTCTATCCCGGTTTTACGGCTCTTGATCTGGCAGGGCCTCAATATGCTTTTGGTAACATCATGGGGGCAAAAGTTCATATTGTCTCCAGGACCATGGAACCGGTGACCAGTGATACCGGTCTTACGATTATGCCGACTGCGACATATGATCAGGTTCCTGAGACGGTTGATGTTCTGTTTGTTCCGGGCGGCGCCTTAAGCACGATTGCAGCGATCCGGGATCCGGAGCTTATCGCCTTTGTCCGAAGCCGCGGGTTAAAGGCCCGCTATGTCACGTCCGTCTGCACGGGATCTCTCGTCCTCGGTGCCGCGGGACTTCTGGACGGCTATGAAGCAACCTCTCACTGGTTGACTATGGATGTGTTGCCGGACTTCGGTGCGAAGCCGGTCCGCAAGCGCGTTGTTCGGGACAGGAACCGGATCACCGGCGGCGGTGTTACAGCAGGTATTGATTTCGGCCTGACCGTTGTCGCAGAGCTTCGGGACAAAACCTATGCGCAGGCTGTGCAGCTTTTAGCGGAATATGCGCCGGAGCCGCCTTTTAAAGCAGGAACACCTGACGAAGCCCCTCCAGAGGTTACGCAGCTGTTGAGAGATATGTTTATGGGATTTGACGAGCAGGCGAGGGAGGTCATACAGCAGGCCCGTCAACGAACCCAAAACGGTCCGCAATAAAAAAGCGGCTCCGGTTTCCCGGAGCCGCCTTTAATTCAAGAGATCGAAAAAGATTAGGATTCTTCTTCGCCATCCTCGTGTTCTTGTTCCGCAGTTGATTCAAAAACGTC
>DIYE01000274.1 GCA_002428885.1 Alphaproteobacteria bacterium UBA6062 | reverse complement strand
AGAGGCGGAGCTTTTCTTCTGGTGTTTCGGCCTGCATCTGGGCCGCCCCGGGGCTCAGAACCAGAAGGGGGATCTGCTGGGGCATGTGACGGATACGGGGGCTGCCAAGGCAGATCCGCTGTCCCGCCTCTACGCAACAGCGGCCAATATCGATTATCATTGTGACGGTGCGGATGTGGTGGGGCTTTTATGCCTGAAAAAGGCCAAGTCCGGCGGGCAGAGCCGGATCGTCAGTTCTGTGACGGTTTTCAACGAACTCCTTAAAAAACGTCCGGATCTGGCCGCCCGGCTGTTCGAGAGCCGCCCGCTGGATATCCGCAATGAAGGTAAGCCCGGCGCCCGGAAATATATCCCGGTCACTCCCTGCACCTATGCGGACGGGGCGCTCAGAACTTTTTATCATGCAGATTATTTTCGCTCTGTGGTCAGGCATGAGGAAATCGGAGCCTTTTCCAGAGAGGATCAGGAAATGCTGGACCTGTATGAGGAGATCGCTGCGGATCCGGACATTTTGCTTGATATGGATTTACAGCCCGGAGATATACAGCTCCTATCCAATCACACGAACCTGCATGCCAGGACGGATTACGAGGATCATGAAGATCCCCGTGAAAAACGTCATCTGTTGAGACTCTGGCTATCCCTGGAGTAGCTCTCGTCCTAGGGTTAGGGTCGGACACCGAAGCTCGGACGGCCCGTTTTGCGAAGCGGAGCCGCCAGCTCTGCAAATTCGCAGAGCAGTTTCCGGGTATCGCGGGGATCGATAATTTCTTCCACCATAAAGCGCTCCGCTGTCCGGAAGGGGGAGCGGAAGTGGTCCAGTCGTTCCTCAATTTCCTGCAGCTTTGAGGCTGGATCTTCAGAGGCTTCTATTTCCGATTTATATGCCGCTTCCAGTCCGCCGGCGATGGGCAGGGAACCCCAGTCACCGGAAGGCCAGGCATAGCGCAGATTAAAGCGGGACGCGTTCATATGGGCGGCCCCTGCGACGCCATAGGCTTTGCGCAGGATAATGCTGCACCAGGGAACCGAGGCCTGGAAGATGGCGGTCATGGCGCGTACACCATGCCGGATGGTGGCTTGTTCCTCCGCCTCTCGGCCTACCCGGAAGCCCGGAATATCCACCAGATGCACCACTGGAAGATGGAAGCTTTCGGCCAGATCCACAAACCGCAGGACTTTATCCGCTGCATCGGATGTCCAGGCACCGGCATAGTGATAGGGATCGCTGGCCATCAGGGCAACGGGCCAGCCATCCAGCCGGGCGAAGCCGGTTATGACCGAACGGCCCCATTTCCTGCCCATTTCAAAGAAGCTGCCGTCATCAACCACCGCTTTGATGATTTTCCGCATTTTGTAGACCTGGCGGGGATTGCGGGGAATGGCGCCAATCAACCAGTCTTCCCGGCGATCGGTTGGGTCAGATGGCTCTGTCCGTTCCGGTAACTGATGAACGGAGGGCGGAAGGTAGGAAAGGAACTGTTTTGTGCGTTCAAAGGCTTCTTCCTCAGATGCTACCTCGTCATCCACAGCTCCGTTTTTCGTATGGATATCAGAGCCGCCAAGCTGGTTTTTATCCAGATCCTCACCGATCCGGGCGACAACCGGCGGGCCGGCGACGAACATCTGGGAGGTATCCTTGACCATCATGGAATAATGAGTGGCGGCAACCCTCGCCGCGCCAAGACCCGCGGTGGAGCCGAGCGCCAGCCCGACCACCGGGACAGTGGAGAGATTATCAACCACCACTTCCCAGCCTCTTACGGCGGGAATATAAGTCCGGCCTTCCGTTTCAATGGTTTTGACGGAGCCGCCGCCGCCCGTCCCGTCTACCAGCCGGATCAGGGGGAGTTGCAGTTCGTTGGCCATCATTTCAACATGGGTGAGCTTTTCGCGGATGCCTGCATCATTGGCGCCGCCCCTGACCGTAAAGTCGTCCCCGGCGACAATCACGGTGCGGCCTCCCAGCTTGCCGCGGCCGGTAATCAGGTTAGCCGGTTGCATCTCTGTGATATTGCCCTGCTCGTCATAACTGACCTTACCGGTGACCGATCCCACTTCATGAAAACTGTCTGTATCAAGCAGTTTATCGATCCGGTCCCGGACCGTCAGTTTTCCGGCATTGACATGGCGGGCGATCTTTTCCTCGCCGCCCATTTTCTTGGCAAGTTCCTGACGCTGGCGCAGTTCTTCGATTTCTTTTTCCCAGGACATGCGATCTCTCCCCTTATTCTTGTTTTTATTGGAGTTTAAGGGAGAGAGGTCAGGATGGCGAGGGGTTTATGAGCGAATATTCAGGGACTTCGGATCATAAAGAGGGGAGAGCGAGGCAGAAGCCGCATATTTTTTACCGGCAATTTCGATCTCAAAGGAGCTGGACAGAAGAGCGTCTTTATCGAAGCGGCCTTCATATTTTACATAGCCGAGGCCAATGGGGCCGCCTGTAACATGCCCGTAGGCACCGGAGGAGATATAACCGACCCGCATTCCGTCCCGCCAGATGGGTTCGTCATGGTAAAGAAGGGCATTTTTATCCTCCAGCGTGAAAACCAGCAGCCGCTTGGAATAGCCGTCTTCTTTCTGCTTCAGAAGCGCTTCCCGGCCGATAAAGCCACCGGGCTTGTCCCAGTCGATGGTGAATGCGAGGCCTGCTTCGAGCGGTGTATCTTCGTCGGTGATATCATGTCCCCAGTGCCGGTAGGCTTTTTCTATCCGCAGGCTGTCCATGGCGTGATAGCCGGTATGTTTAAGACCGAACGCGTCGCCCGCCTCTACAATCCTGTCATAGACATCCTGCATGAACTCGGTCGGGATATAGAGCTCCCATCCCAGTTCTCCTACATAAGTGATGCGGGTTGCCCGAACCCTGGCATAACCCAGGTCAATCTCCCGGGACGTGGCGAAGGGGAAGCCTTCATGACTCATATCATCCGGGGTGAGGGAAGCCAGCAGAGCGCGGGAGTTCGGTCCCATAATGCCGAGAACCCCGTAAGCTGACGTAACATCCGTTGCAACAACATGCTCATCATCCCGGATATGGGAGGTCAGCCAGTGCAGGTCCCGCACCTGAGAGGCGCAGGCGGTCACAACCAGATAGCTGGTTCTGGAAAGCCGGGTGATGGTCAGATCCGCTTCGATGCCGCCCCGGTCATTGAGCCACTGGGTATAGACCACCTTGCCGTCCGGAACAGACATGTTGGCCGTGGAAAGGCGATTGAGGAGGACTTCCGCATCCCGGCCTTCCACCCGGTATTTGGAGAAAGAGCTCTGATCAAACAACCCCACGGTCTCGCGAACGGCTTTATGTTCCGCCGCAGACTGTTCAAACCAGTTCTGGCGACCAAAGCTGTATTCATATTCGGGCTTCATGCCGTCTGTGGCATACCAGTTGGGACGTTCCCAGCCGGCCTGGACTCCGAAGCAAGCCCCTGCCGTTGAGAGCCGATCATGCAGGGGAGATTTACGGGCATTCCTGGCTGTTTCCGGCTGGCGATAGGGCCAGTGCATTTGGTAGAGAAGGCCAAGTGATTCAACTGTCCGATCATAAAGATACTGACGATTGGACTGAAAAGGCATGACCCGGCGGATATCTACATCCCACATATCCATTGGGGGTTCGCCTCTGTCGATCCAGTCGGCCAGTACCTTGCCCGCTCCTCCAGCGGACTGAATACCGATGGAGTTGAAACCTGTCGCGACAAACAGGTCTTTGAGATTGGGTGCTTCACCCAGCAAATAACGGTCATCAGGTGTAAAGCTCTCCGGACCATTAAAGAAAGTTCTGATCCCGGCCTGTTCAAGCAAGGGTATGCGATGCATAGCGTTCATCAGAAAGGGTTCGAAATGATCCAGGTCCGGTGGCAGTTCATCGAAACAGAAATCTTCCGAAATGCCCTTGTGTCCCCAGGGTTTGGCTATGGGTTCAAAGGCTCCAACCAGTAATTTACCGGCATCCTCTTTAATATAGATACTGTTGTCGGGATCACGGATGACCGGCATGTCGGAAGGAAGTTCATCTATTCCCTCCGTTACAATATAGAAATGTTCAGCGGCATGAAGTGGAACTGTAACACCGCAGGCAGCTGCCATATCCCGGGACCACATACCACCGCAAAGAACGACCTTCCTGGCTTTAATGTTCCCGTGAGCGGTCCGCACACCTGTGATTTTGCCGTCTTCATGCAGAATATCATCGACTTTAACGCCTTCATGGATGCGGGCACCATTTTCCCGTGCAACAGCTGCCATGGCGCGTGTTGTATCAATAGGATTGGTCTGTCCGTCACTCGGCAGATAGATTGCCCCTGACAAATCGCCGGTTTCCAGCAATGGCCAACGTTCCTTCACTTGTTCGGGAGTGTATATTTCGCAATCCAGGCCCAGATTGCGGGCCATGGAGGCACCACGCCGCATTTCCTCCCAGCGGGCATCGCTGGCAGCACATCCAAGGGAGCCGGTCTGACGGAATCCTGTTGCATGTTCAGTCTGGGTTTCCAGATCCCGGTAAAGGTCGCTGGTATATTGTGCCATGCGGGTCAGGTTGCTGGTGGCGCGGAGTTGCCCAACCAGCCCGGCCGCATGCCATGTTGTACCGCAGGTCAGCTCTTTGCGCTCCAGGAGATGAACATCCTTATAGCCCAGAAGGGTCAGGTGATAGGCAACGGAACAACCAATGACACCGCCGCCGATAATGACGATGTCGGCTTCATCCGGAAGAGAGACAGGACGGGACATGATATAGACTCCTTAAATCTGGGGCTCCTAATAAGTTGGCGGTGTGATGATCCAGGCGATGACCACATCTTCATCGCCAGGATTGAAACAGAAATGCTCCCCTTCCGGCGGCAGGGAAAAGCTGTCGCCTTCCTCAAGCCTGAAAGTGCGATCATTGATGGTGAGATCAAGGACGCCTTTTAGAATAAGGCCGGCTTCTTCGCCCTGACGGCTTCTGGGTCCCTCGCCTGTACTGGCGCCCGGTTTATAGGTGGTCAGGAGGAATTCCAGTGTGCCACTTAAGTTGGGGGAAAGCAGCTCCTCGGTCAGGCCGACACTTGAGAGCTGCAGGGTCTTGCGGTTTTCCTTGCGGACAATAAAATCTCTCTCTTCCCGAGGAGCGTTGGCCTGGCCACTGAAAAACCAGCCTGCCTGCACCTCCAGAGCGGCTGCGATCTCCTGAAGAACCGGAATCGTGACGGCGCTTTTCCCGCGCTCAATCTGGCTGATATAGCCCACGGACCTTCCGATGGCGCCTGCAAGATCCGTGAGAGTCATCCGCTTTGCACGCCGCAAATCCCGGATCTGGTGACCGATGGCCAGATCATCAAGGGATTGTCCGCTTGTGTCTTTTGCTCCCGGTTTCACAACAAAATCCTCTTCAATTTTCTCATTTGTGAAAATTTATAGAATTTTTTCACAAAAGAAGAAAAAATCAAGAAAATTATAAAAAGATAAATGCAATCATCCCCGGAGGGGGACTGGCTTAATATGTCGAAGGGGGAGGAAGCGGGGTACTGAGACCGGGTGAAAAGGACCACCCGGTCCAAATAAACGCTACTGGTTACGCCACTGGTACTCGTTACTGGATACGCTACAAATACTCACTGAAAGGGATAGTGACCGGAAAAATTTAAAAACGCGTTAGAATTTAGAGAAAATTTTCTGCTTTTTTGATCAATCTCACAAAACCCGCTAGGGTAGGTCCATGACAGAGGAAAAAATTCTCGGATTCCTGATGGAGTCCTGGCAGACAATAAGCCAAGCCGTTCTTGAGATTGAAGTACCGGTACAGATTGTGGCCGTCATCGTCGGATATGGCCTTGCCCGTTTTGCCGCTCCCAGGGTTATGACGGCCACGAACGGTTACCGTGAGAAAATTTCAGGCGGCTTATTCATCAAAATCAGCGATGCTGTTGCTTCTGTCCTGCTTCCGACCCTCTGGCTTATTATCCAGTTTCTTGTTCTGGCGGTTATTCAAGGGGCGGGATATCCGTCAAAAGTCCTCAGTGTTACCTGTTCTCTTCTGACAGCCTGGATCATCATTCACGTGATGACCCGCCTGATGCAGAACACCACCTGGGCCCGTCTTGTCGCCCTGTGTATCTGGACCATTGCGGCGCTGAATATTGTCGGCTGGCTGACGCCGACCCTGGCGGTTCTGGACAGCCTGTCCTTCACCTTCGGTGATACCGATATTTCCATGCTGAAGATCGTGAAGGGGATTGTTGCCAGCATTATCGTTTTCTGGGTCTGCCTGGGGCTTTCTAAATTTGCGGAAGGGCGGGTATACAAGGCCAAGGCCCTGACCCCGTCCGTACAGGTCCTGATGGCCAAGCTGATCCGGGTCGGCCTGATCGCTGTCGCCATCCTGATTGTTCTCTCCAATTCAGGCATCAATATCACCGCCTTTGCGGTTTTCAGTGGTGCGCTGGGTGTGGGGATCGGCTTTGGTCTTCAGAAGGTGGTTTCCAATCTGATCAGTGGTGTCATCCTTTTGCTGGATAAAAGCATAAAACCCGGTGACGTGATCGAAGTGGGTCAGACTTACGGCCGGGTTCATGCCATGGGTGCGCGCTATGCTTCGGTTATCACCCGGGATTCCATGGAATTCCTGATCCCCAATGAGGATCTGATCACACAGCAGGTGGTGAACTGGTCCTATAGTTCGAAGAATGTGCGCCTCAGAACACCGATCAGCGTTGCTTACGGATCTGATATCCCGTCGGTGATCAAGATGGTGGAGGAAGCCGCGGCAAGCCAGAGCCGAGTGTTGTCGGACCCTGCGCCGCGTTGCCTGATGCGGGGCTTTGGTGACAGCGCTATTGATCTGGAGTTACGCTTCTGGATTGCCGATCCGGAACAGGGATGCGGGAATATCACCAGTGAGGTGCTGATCGCCGTCTGGCAGAGCTTCAACGACAATGACGTGGATATTCCCTTCCCGCAGCGGGATATCCGGGTGGAGATGATCGAAAAGCAGCCCTAGAGCTTTTTTGTCTATAAGGCTCTAGGGTCCTGACCCTATGAATGAGGATCATTCTCCTCCGGCATGTCGCTGTCCATCATTTGCCCATCGTAAACAACCCGCCATCCGTGGAGACGGGTTGCGAGATCCAGGTCATCTTCATAATCTGCCAGCCGGGCCAGTTGCCGTAACGTATTGCGCATGGCGACCCGTTCAAGACGGCTGGCCGGCGGCAGAATATCGTGAGGGGCTTCTTCATTGCTGATTGCCTTGAGGACAGATTGCCGGGCCTGCCAGAAGGGAGCCGGGGCATGATTCTCAAGCTTCTGTTGAAACCGGTCATACCGATCTTTGTCAAACTCGATATCTTTCCCAAGGCCATCTGTTACCGGACTGGCCGGGTGATAAGACAGGACCGGGAGCCATCCGTTAGGAACCGGCGTATTGGCCGAATGGGTTCGGCCTGACTTGAGCATCTTGGGTAAAAGATGGGTATGTGGCCCTTCAGGGGAGACGCCGCCGGTCTCTGGCCCGCCGATTTTCTGATAAACTTCCACGCGGCCCGCTTTTGAAAGGATAATACGTGGTGGATGGTGTTTCAGGATGGCAGGCATGACGGGATTGTCCGGCTCGAACAGGGAGCGGCCTTCATGCTGGTTCAGAATATGGATCAGGTCCGGATCACCGGTTCTGATGCAAAAATCAATCTGCGCCTGACCGAGTCCCATATCAAAGAGTAAAAGCGCCCGGTCTTCCGGCCGTAAAGCCTCTTTATCGGGGCCGAGGGCGGTCAGGACAGATCGTTCATTACCCTTCGCATGATCAGTTGGCAGGCAGAAAACCATTCCCTGGCCCCAGCGCCGCGGGTTGGGGGAAAGAGTTTCAAACGCGACGGGACGCAGATGCTCGAGAATGTCCGCATGTATCCGGATGCCGCCGCGGGTGGTTGCTCGTGTTAGCTGATCCGGCTCATCCACTGTCAGCTCTTCGCCTGCCGATTGATGAAACTCCCCGATAGCGCCAAAGGACCCGATGCTCCAGCTGTCGTGACTTTCCAGAAGCCCCTCCCGGATCAGTGAAAATAGCGGACTGTTCATATGCGAGGTTCCTCTGGTGGTTCAAGGGGGACGATCAGGGGTCTGTTCGCGACCGAGGCAAGATAAGCGCCAACCTGAAAGACAGAGCTTAGTGTTTCTTCAGAAAGGACCTGCTCAGGCAGTCCATCTTCTTTCAGAACACCGTCCTGAAGGACAAGGAGCCTATCACACCAGCGCGCGGCAAGAGAAATCTCATGGATAGACAGCAGCACGGTTTGCCCTGCCTGTACGATGAGTCTGAAATGCTGCATCAGGGAAATCTGATGGGCCGGGTCCAGACCGGCCATGGGTTCATCGGCCAGCAGTATTGGTGTGTCTTGTGCCAGGGCGCGAGCCATCAGAACCCGGGCCTGCTCTCCGCCTGACAGGGTTTTGAAAGGCCGATCGGCAAAGCCTGTTACTTCCATTTGGACGAGGGCTTTTTGCACAGCCTCAATATCCTGCGCGCCGGGTCCGGCAAAGCCTGACCGATGCGGATGGCGTCCCAGCATGACGACTTCACTCACCGATAACGGCCAGTGAACATTTCTTTGTTGCGGAAGATAAGCCAGAGATTTTGCCCGCTCTTTAGCCGTTAGTTTTTCAAGATCCTGTCCCCCTAGGATCGCGGATCCTGACAGGATGGTCTGTTGCCCGGCCAGAGACCGGATAAGGGTTGTTTTACCGGCGCCGTTTGGTCCTAACAGACCAATAAGCTGGGGGGTGTCAGCCTTAAATGTGACGTCTTTTAAGACGCTCTGTTTTCCAAGAGAAACGGATAGATTTTCGGTTCCCAGAAGGGTCATTGGCCGTACCTCCTGGATTTCATAAGAAGCCAGAGGAAGAAGGGAACCCCAACCAGGGCCGTCACAACACCGAGCTTCAGATCCTTGCCCGGAAGAACCTCCCGCACGACGATATCGGCCAGCAGGATAAAGCAGGCGCCGCCCAGCATGCTGGCAGGCAGGAGTTTTGCCGGTCGTCCGCCGACCAGCGGGCGTAGCAGATGAGGAACGATCAGTCCGACAAATCCGACGGCACCGGCAACAGCCGTGGCCGCGCCGACACTTGCCGCCGTTCCCACAGTAATCAGCAGGCGAGTGCGATTAAGATTGATGCCGAGGCTGTGGGCGACATCTTCTCCAAGGCTGAGGCCGTCCAGCGCGCGGCCGGACAGAAGCAGGAGACTATAGCCGGCGATAATGAACGGCGCAGCCAGCTCCACATGAGTCATACTACGATCTGTAAGGGAGCCCATCAGCCAGAAGACAATCTCCAAAACCGCCCAGGGGTCTGGTGAAAGATTGAGAGTAAGGGATGTGAGTGCGCCGGCCAGAGAACTCAGAGCAACGCCCGCCAGAATAAGCGTGAGAATACTCTTCGTCCGCCCGGCAAGAAGATGGAGCATAAAGACCGCCCCGAAGGAAAAGGCCAGTGCAAGCAGAGGCAGGGCATAGGGAAATTGTGCCGACAGTCCGGTATAAATGGCGATAACCGCACCGAGGGAGCCGGAAGCGCTCACTCCGATCAGGCCCGGTTCCGCCAGCGGGTTGCGAAGAAGGCCTTGTAGGGCGGCGCCGGAAAGACCGAGGGCGCCACCGACCAGCAGGCCGAGCAGCATTCTCGGTAACCTGACTTCCAGAAGAATAAGACGGGTTGGATCTTCGGTATCTGTCCAGAGTGAGTTCCAGAGCTCTGCTGGTGACAGATCTACATAACCCGCTGCCAACGACCAGACAGACAAAAGAAGAGTCATTAATATTAATACGAAAATCAGAAAAATATAATATCCGGATGCCTTTATCATTGTGACGCCTCCAGTAGGTCAAGGCGCCGGGCATCCAGCAGTCTGACAATGGTTTCAGTAATAAAGGGAGCGCCGCAGATCCAGTATTTCGACTCTACTGACAGTTTTGTCGTGTCGGAAAAACTCTTTGTAAGCGCAGGATGAGACAGAATTTCGCGGGAGCGAGTTGGTATTCCCCTTATGCCGTAAAGCGCCAGTATATCCGGTTGTTCCTGTATCAGAATTTCAAGGGGCAGGTGGCCGCTGCCGCGAATGTCAAGCCTTCGCGCCAGATTCTTATAACCAGCAGCCCGGACGAGGGCATCGGCAAGGGTCCCGGCCCCTGTTGTCCGGCCATTAGGACCAAAAAGTCCGAGGGTCTGTTTATTCGCCTCGGCAGGGGTGAAAGCGGCGAGTTTTTTTAGATTTCGATCAAACTCGGCAATAATCTTCTCGGCCCGCTTCTCCCGCATGAGGAGGCGTCCCATCTGCAGGACATTCTTTCGGATATCGTCAAGGGTTCGGGCAGGCTGAAATACCTCTACTCTTTTCCCGAGCCGTTTCAGCAGGGAGGTCGTGTAACGGGTTGAATATACACCGGCAAGAACCAGGTCCGGATTGAGGTTAAAAATTTCCTCCGACAATCCGTGATTTTTCGGAAAATTCCGGGCCTCTTCAAACAGAACTGCCGAGGATGGTCTGTGTGCGAGGTAGCTGAGGGAGAGAATCTGGTTCGGATCAGCGACCATCAGCAGTAGCTGATCCGTACAGAGATTCATGGAGACGACACGCTCCGGTCCCGGGAGGGCAGCAAGCATTTGCGGCCCGCCAAGCACCATCACCAGAAACAGAAAAATGCCGCCCCGTTTTAGCATCAGAATGTCACGCGCATTCCGATGAAGGCTTCAATGCCGGCGCTGTTGAAGCTGTATACTTCCTGATAATCCTCATTCAGCAGATTTTCGATCCGGCCGTGCAGTTCAACCTGTTCGGTCAGCTGATAACGTCCACCGATATTGACCAGCACATAGTCATCGAGTGTGACACGCGTGATCGGAGTGGCTGAAATGAATTCCGAATCTTCCATCTGTCCGTTATAGACCATATCTCCGAAAAGGGAGGCTTTTCCGTCCAGAAAGACATAATTGAGGCCGAGAGAGCCGGCATGGCGGGGTCGCCTGACCTCCTGATCCCCATCCGGTTCCGTTGAATCGAGATAAGTATACGTCGCCGTGCCTGTCAGCCCTTCCATCAGGGTAAAGGAAGCGGAAACTTCAATACCCTGGCGGTCACTTTCCCCATCCTGGTTGACCGGTGTGAAAGAACCGAGATTAAAGACGGTTGCGATCTCGTCCTCAAGCGTCTCGTTGAAATAAGTCACATCGACTTTCAGCCTGTCCGAAAGGAATTTCTGCTCGATCCCGATATCCCAGCCGAAATTCTCTTCCGGTTTCAGGCCTGGATTTCCGACAAAGGTTCCCGGGTTGAAACCGAACTGTTCAAAGAAGGTGGGGTTGGTAACCCCTGTTCCGACGGAGGCATGCAGCCGGGTCCCGGTCTCCCGGAAATTATAGGAACTGCCGAGACTGTAAGTGGTTGTATCGTCAAAGTTGTCATTGCGATCATGCCGCAGAGCTGCAGTCACGGCAAAGGCTTCAAAGAACTCTCCGTGATACTCGAAAACACCGCCATACAGATTTCTGGACTGTGTTTTAGCCTGAGCCGCAGCCGTCGGATAACTGTTCTGGAAGGTTTCCCTTTCAAACTCTATACCGCCGGTAAAGCGGTGGCTGGCCTGTGCAAAGGAAGGGGTGTCCAGGAAGTAAGTCGCCTGATAATCCGCATGATAGCGGCGCCCTACATTGCCGGAGAGTCCGCCTGTGCTATTCTCGGTTTTACTTCTGGTGCTGGTGCCTTCAAGGCTGATTTTGTGAACAAGGTCTGAACCCAGTGTATCCAGGGTGAGGCCGATGCCGCCGGAGAGCTCATACCGGGTTGCGTGTCCGTCTGTATCAATGACGAGACCTTGAGTCGGTGTGGCGGGGAAGGCAAAGTCCTGGGTATCGGTTTGAGTCTCCAGTCTTGAATATCTGAGGGAGCTGTTTAACGCGAGATCTTCGGTGAGATCCGCGTTGAAACGCCCGTTCAGAGTACCGCTTTCGGCGCCATCGTCTTCTGACCCGAAATCGGAGACATTGAAGCCCCGGTTTTTACGCATCGTTCCTGTCACGGCGAAATCGTATTTTTCCTGCCCGCCCTGCACGGAAAGGCTGGCCTGGCGGGTAAGATCCGTGCCTGTTTCAACAGACAAGCTGGTCCGGAAGTCGTTTCTGAGTCCCTTTTTCGTCGTGATATTGATAACGCCCGCCGTCGCGTTCGAGCCCCAGAAGGCGCTCTGTGGACCGCGAATAACCTCAATCCTCTCGATATCGGAGGTCAGCAGGTTACCAAAGCTGAACTCGCCCTGGCTGACATCGGAAACTTCGATGCCGTCGATCAGCACCAGGACATGGTTACCCTCTGAGCCGCGGATGCGGACCTGGGTCAGGCCGCCAAAGGCACCGGTTCTGTTGACATGCAGTCCGGGGACTGAACGCAATGCGTCGGATACGGACCGAACCTGACGTTTTTCAAGATCCTCTCCGGTGATCACGGTATGGGCTTTGCCGAGCATGTCGGATCGAACGGGTGTCCGTCCGGCACTGACGACAATTTCTTCAATGGCAATCGGGGTATCTTCTGTTTTTTTCTGATTTTCTTCCGCCAGAACAGGCTGGCTTAATAGGGCTATTGTGCTACACAGGCAGCCGAAAAGAGCTTTGTTACTCATCCATACACCTCACTATCCGGACCGGAAAACCGGCACGGTTTGTTATTATTTTGTCGGCTTTTTTGATGAGAAATTACGTATCCCGTCAGCCGGCACCTTAAAGGTGTCACCTCAACGGAAAGCCGTGCCTTGACACACCCCGTGTCAAAGATCGGGTGACGGATAGGGCAGGTCTCCTGGCTCGCGGGTCATCGTCCTGTTTCCACCTTCCCGACAGCCGGCTGGCTGTCAGTGGTCTATCGGAAAAGAACTAGGGTCAGACCCCATTAATGGGGCTTGACCCAAACCGCTTACAGTTGCGGGGGCAGCCATGGATTTGATCCCTGATGGGTACGTCGCACCATGTTCCCTTTTCACCGTTATTTGTCACGGAACCACTATCGGCGCCTAACATGCTGAAAGGTTTTTTTTGTGTCAACAGATTTATATTGCTCTGCAGCATTGGAAGAGGTTTACCTGTAAGGTATGATGTTATAATGTAACAAAATTAAGGAATGACAGTGAGATCTGCATGCATAGCTGCCATGAACATACGGTTTGCATAGAAGACGCCCTGCAGACGGCCCATCGCATCTGCGAGGAGAGAGGGCTGCGGTTTACGGACCTGCGCCGCCGTGTTCTGGAGCTGGTCTGGGAGAATCACGGCTCAGCTAAAGCTTATGATCTTCTGGAGCGTCTTGGCGAAGATTACAGTGCCAAACCACCAACCGTCTACCGGGCGCTTGAATTTCTGCAGGAAAACGGATTGGTTCATAAAATCAACAGCTTGAACGCCTATGTGGGGTGCAGTCATCCGTTACAGCATCAGGATTGTTATTTCCTGATCTGCTCGAAGTGCCAGGAAATTAAAGAATGCTGCACCAGTCAGGTGGCAAATGTTGTAAAGAACCTGACTGAGGAAAGCAGCTTCGTTCCGAGCCGGACTACCCTCGAGATCGAGGGTATCTGTCAGGACTGCCGCTCAAACCAAAAGTACAACATTAATAAGTCCTGACCCTAGGTTTATAAGTATGAACAGTCTGATTTCCGCGAAGCAGGTCAGTGTGTTTCGCGATTCACAGCAAATCCTGAAAGAGATCTCCCTTGAGATTGGCGAGCGGGATTTTATTACCATTATCGGACCAAACGGTGCCGGCAAATCCATGCTGCTTAAATGTTTGATGGGGTTTTTCTCGCCTGATCAGGGGCATGTGAGCGCCCGAAAAGGCCTGAAAATCGGATATGTGCCGCAGCGCCTGGTGGCCGATCCGACCATCCCGATCACCGCCGGACGTTTTCTGACACTCCGGCGGAAAGTCGGTAAAGCGGCACTTGCTGCTGTTGTTGAAGAAACGGAAATTTCCTCCTTTCTCGATAAACCTCTGGCAGTCCTTTCCGGCGGCGAGTTGCAGCGTATCCTTCTGGCCCGAGCTTTGCTCAATGAGCCGGATCTGCTGGTTCTGGATGAGCCCGCACAAAACCTGGATATCACCGGACAGCTTGGCTTCTATAAGTTGCTGGACAGGGTCTACCGGGAACGGGAGCTCAGCGTTCTGATGGTGTCCCATGACCTCCATCTGGTCATGTCTTCCACCAAAAATGTTGTTTGTCTATCCCAGGAAATCTGTTGTCACGGAGAGCCCCGGCATGTGACAAAAGATCCTGAATTTATTTCCCTGTTCGGGCCGGATATGGCGGAACTGATGGCCAGTTACCAGCACCATCATCATCAAGATCATGCCCATGATCATAAGCACATTCATGGCCGTGATCATGACCATAGCGAGACCGGAGACCCAGCCCATGTTTGATCTTGATCCTTTTATTATCCGGGCGCTTGCTGCTGGGACCGGTATTGCATTGATTGCAGGCCCGCTGGGCTGTTTCGTGGTCTGGCGACGGATGGCCTATTTCGGGGATTCTCTGGCCCATAGTGCGTTGCTGGGTATCGCCCTTGGATTGCTGACCGGTATTAGCAGCAACCTTGGAACCATCCTTGTTTGCAGCGGCTTTGCCCTTATCCTGCTCTGGTTGCAGCATACTCGTATTCTGGCGACGGATACACTCTTGGGTATCCTCGCTCATGCCGCTTTGTCCATCGGGATGGTGGCGCTTAGCTTCGCCGGAAATCAGCGCTTTGATCTTCATTCCTACCTGTTTGGCGATATCCTCACTGTCCGGCCTGAAGATCTATACTGGATTTACGGCGGCGGCGTTATTGTCATTGCCCTGTTGCTTAAAAACTGGTTGTCACTGGCGCTCATGACGATCCACGAAGATCTGGCGAAAGCAGAGGGTGTCAGAACTTTCTGGGTTAATCTGATGTTGATGCTGCTGATGACGATTGTGGTCGCGGTTTCCATTCGGATTGTCGGGATTCTGTTGATTACCTCTCTTTTGATTATTCCTGCCGCCACTGCAAGGCAGTGGGTGCGCGGTCCCGAAGCCATGGCCGTCCTGGCGGCGCTGCTTGGTTTATGTGCCGTGTTTGGCGGAATATTCGGTTCCGCCTATCTGGACACGCCGACCGGTCCGTCCATTGTGACATCGGCAACCCTTATGTTTGCCTTGCTTTTCCCTGTCTCTCATCTGATCAAGCGCACGAGAATGAGAAGCGCATTGTGAAACATTTACATCTGTCGGCCCTCTCTTTAGAGTGTTTTTTAAACAGACATAAGAGGGCCGGGAGCGCTTCACATGATGCAGAAAACAATTGATCACTGGCACCGGATTATCCGCGATAAGGACGTGGTGGGACTGGATTCGATCCTGCACGAGGATGTGGTTTTTCACTCCCCGGTGGTTCATACGCCGCAGGAAGGCAAGCAAATCACGACCTTGTATCTGGCCGCAGCCTTCAATGTTCTGAACGGGGATGATTTCAAATATCTGCGGGAAGTGATCGGGGAGCGGGATGCTGTCCTGGAATTCCAGACGGTTATTGACGGCGTTACCCTGAACGGTGTTGATATGATCTCTTGCGATGAGGATGGCCTGATTACCGATTTCAAAGTGATGGTGAGGCCTTTAAAAGCGATCAACCTCATTCATGCCAAGATGGGTGAGATGCTGAATAAGCTCGGCAAGGCATCCTGATAAATATCAGGATCAGGGAGGGCGCATAATGTCGATGGATCAGATAACCCTGTTCGGTCTGTTTGCCGGTGTCTTTGTATTTCTTCTCTGGGGACGCTGGCGCTATGACCTGATTGCCTTTATCGCTCTGATCCTGGCGCTGGTGATCGGTGTCGTTCCGACCAGCGAAGCCTTTTCGGGGTTCGGGCATCCGGCAACGGTCATTGTGGCGCTGGTTTTGATTGTCTCCCGCGGCCTGGTAAATTCCGGCGCGATCGACATGATCACCCGGAAAATAACGGCCTTGGAGCTTAAACTTTCCCGTCACATCATGGCGATGAGCGGATTGGGCGCTATTTTTTCTGCCTTTATGAATAACGTGGCGGCCCTTGCCCTCTTGATGCCGGTAGATCTTCAGGCAGCCAAGAAAGGGGAGCGTTCTCCGCGTATTACTCTGATGCCACTGGCCTTCGCCACCATCCTTGGCGGTATGATCACCCTGATCGGTACGCCGCCTAATATCATTATCGCTGCCTATCGGGAGCAGGCGCTGGGCGAGCCTTTTGGCATGTTCGATTTTGCACCGGTCGGCTTCGCCTGTGCGGTCGTCGGTATTGCTTTTGTCGCCTTCTTCGGATGGCGGCTTATTCCGGGTGGCTCCAAAGATAAAAGCCCAAGCGGCGAACTTCGGGATCTGGAAGGGTATCTCGCTGAACTTGTGGTCGGTGAAAAATCTTCTGCCATTGGCCAGATGGTCCGAGATCTGGACGATGCTGCTGATGAAAACGATGTCTCCATTGTAGGGCTTGTGCGTCATAACAAGCGGCTGGCAGGCTTTGCCCGCAATGTTGAAATTCGCGCCGGAGATATCCTGGTCGTGGAAGCGGGACCTGAGGCCATCAACCAGTTTCGCGGTGCCCTGAAGCTGGAATTTGACGGCGAAAAAAGGCATGAAAAAGCGGCCTCCGGTGGTATGTCTATCACCGAAGTGGTTGTCCCTGAAAATGCCCGGATTGAAGGAAGGTCGGCTTTGTCGCTGCGCCTGTTAGCCCGCCATGGCGTCACTTTGCTGGGGGTATCCCGAAACGGTCGGCGGTTCCGGGAAAGGGTCCGGCGTCTTGATATCGAAGCCGGTGATATCCTGCTGCTGCTGGGGCCGAGTGAACGGGTGAATGATGTGATTGCCTGGCTGGGTGTTTTGCCGCTCGCGGAACGGGGACTGTCCGTTACCCAATATAAGAAGGCCTGGCTCGCCACCGGCATCTTTGCGGCAGCCATTGGCGTCGCCAGTTTTGGCGGGCTTTATCTTGCCGTGGCGCTGGCGATTGTTGTGGCGGCTTATGTGTTTCTGGATATTGTGCCTCTGCAGGAAGTCTATCAGCAGGTGGAATGGCCGGTTATTGTGCTCTTGGGATCCATGATACCGCTGGGCGCGGCGCTGGAGCAATCCGGGGGAACTGCTCTGATCGCGCAAGGCATTGTCAATCTGACCGACGGGTTGCCGACCATGGTTGTCCTGACGGTGTTGATGGTTGTGATCATGACCCTGTCGGATGTTCTTAACAATACGGCAACGGCGGTTGTCGGGGCCCCGATTGCCGTGGATGTGGCCGGCCGGCTTAATGTGAGTGCCGATCCGTTTTTGATGGCCGTTGCCGTTGCTGCTTCCTGCGCTTTTCTGACGCCCATTGGCCACAAGAATAACACGCTCATCATGGGGCCGGGCGGATACAAGTTTGGAGACTATTGGCGCATGGGCCTGCCGCTTGAAATCCTGATTGTGGCAACAGCAGTTCCAGCCATCCTGTTTTTCTGGCCCCTCTAATCTCCTTAATTGGGGATATCGAAGGTCAGCCGGTCGACGACGGATTCCATTACGATAAAGGTACTGGTTTGCTGGACCTTGGGAAGCTGGGCGATGGTGGTGCCCAGGAAATGCCGGTATTCGGAAACATCCTTGGTCCGGACCTTTAGGAGATAGTCGAAATTGGCGGCGATCATATGGCAAGCCTGGATTTCTGGGATTTGCTGAACCGCCAGGTTAAATTCCTGAAGGGCAGCTGTTGTTGTGTCTCTCAATGTCACCTGCACAAAAGCGATATGTCCGGCATCCAGGGAGGCGGGGTCGATCTGGGCACGATAGCCGCTGATAACGCCGGATTTCT
>DIYE01000382.1 GCA_002428885.1 Alphaproteobacteria bacterium UBA6062 | reverse complement strand
GGGCTTTTTTTTGTTCTCTCATCCGCATCGCTGGACTCTTCGTCATCGGCCTCTAATATGAAGAAATCGAAAACCGTCACAGGCCGGTTTTTAAGAAGGGCGCCTTTTTAGAAACGGGGGGATTATGCAATCCAAACTTTATGATCTACTGGAAATCACAAAACCCATTGTTCAGGCGCCCATGGCCGGTGCGGCAGGCCCAAATTTGGTCGCTGCTGTTGCGAATGCAGGAGGCTTTGGCACTATTCCGCTCTGGGGAAAGTCTGCGGATCATCTGCATGAAGGAATTCGCCAAGTAAGGCAGCTTACCGATAGGAATTTTGCCGTTAATCTGAATATGTCTTTTCCTTACGAGGATCTTTTGGAAGCCTGTATCGAAGAGAAAGTGTGTGCTGTGTCTTTATTCTGGGGCAATAGTGTATCCGCTATCAAAAGAGCGAAGGCGGGAGGCCTGGTTGTTCTCGTAAGTGTTGGTAGTGCAGCAGAAGCACGGGAAGCTGTTAATGCCGGCGCGGATATTATCGTAGCGCAAGGATGGGAAGCCGGTGGCCATGTTTGGGGAAGAGTTTCGACAATGGCTCTGGTTCCGTCAGTGGTTGATGCGGTAGGAGATGTTCCTGTTATTGCAGCTGGCGGAATTGCCGATGGCCGTGGGCTTGCAGCGGCTTACATGCTGGGGGCTTCGGCGGCTTGGATTGGAACCCGGTTCCTGGCAAGTGAAGAGGCAACTATCCATTCCTATTACCAGCAGCGGATCCTGGATGCTTCGGAAGATCAGACGGCTTGGACCTTTGATCTATACGATGGCGGTTGGCCGGCTGCGCCGCATCGTACGCTAAAAAACTCGACTTATGCAGATTGGGTTGAAGCCGGCAGTCCGGCCCCCGGAGAACGTCCGGATGAAGGAAAAGTCACTGGCTTCAGGCCGACGGGTGAAGAAGTGAAGAACTACCAATCATATACACCACTGTTAGGAACAGAGGGAGATGTGGAGGCCATGTCTATGTGGTCCGGGCAGGGAGTAAGTCTTGTTCATAAGATTATGCCCGCTGCCGATATCGTGGCTGAAATTTCGGATGAAGCCGCCAGGTTAGTCGGTTGATATAGATCCAAGTCATTTAAAAAGCGGCCTGTTGTAAAGCAAATAAGCAGTGACTTATCAAAAACACTTGCAAACACATAAGTTATGACTTATGTGTTTGATTATGATTGAAACAGATATTTTTAAAGCACTTGGTGATCCGACCCGCTTTCAGATTTTTGAAAAGCTGACGGCTGGCGCCATGAATGCGACGACCTTGAGAGAAGGTATGAAGATCAGTCAGCCGGCGATGTCTCAGCATCTGGCTGTCCTGCGCGATGCGAAACTTATCCGCCATGAAAAACAAGGACGTTTTATCCAGTATGAAGTGAACCCGGACGGGTTGGTGGTTGTCGCTGAATGGCTTGCTAAATACCGTGCCTACTGGCCACAGCGAATTGAAGCATTGAAAGAACTGTTAAAGGATATGGACGAATGACCGATCAGAAAAAACCGGGCGTTACGCTGACATATCAACTGGAAGCTTCTCCTGAAAAAATCTGGAAGGCTCTGCGCAACCCGGAATTTCGGCGGCAATGGTGGCCTGAGGGCGATAATGCCGAAGAAATTGACACGGACGTTGTTGGACAATCAGTAAGATACCGATTGAAAGAGAGCGAGCCGCCGTTTCTTAAAAGCGTGGTTACCTTTGAGATCGTGCCTGATGATGAACAATCCACAACGCTCAAAATTACCCATGAGTTGGAAGGGGCTATCGTGATGTACCTGTCTGATCCCGTTGCCAACGATAACGGTACTCCTCTTATGCAGGCCGCCTGAACTTAATAAAATGCAGACACGGTGAAAGGAGATCCGGCATGCCGGACATGATGCAGCTCGTCCCGATGGTTGTGGAACAATCCAGTCGCGGGGAACGATCTTTCGATATTTATTCCAGACTGCTCAGGGAGCGGATTATCTTTCTGAACGGGGAAGTGAATGATGGTATGTCGGCAACGATCTGCGCCCAGCTATTATTCCTGGAAGCAGAGAATCCGGAGAAACCCATTCATCTTTATATCAATTCCCCGGGTGGTGTGATTACCAGCGGCCTCGCCATGTACGACACCATGCGATATATCAAGGCGCCCGTTCATACGCTGTGTATGGGAACAGCCCGTTCTATGGGATCGTTCCTTTTAATGGCGGGAGAGCCGGGACACCGCGCTGCTTTGCCCAACGCCAGCCTGCTTGTTCATCAGCCTCTGGGTGGTGCTCAGGGACAGGCATCGGATATCCTCATACATGCGGAGGAAATACTGAAGACCAAACGCCGTATGACACGTCTGTATGCGGAACATTGCGGACGCAGTTACGAAGATGTTGAAGAAGCGCTGGATCGGGATAATTTCATGACGGCAGCCGAAGGACTGGAATGGGGCTTGATCGACCGGGTCGTGGATCACAGGGAAGACTGATCAGGGTTTCAGCATGAAACCGTCAAAGAAAACCCTGAGGTCTTCATAAGCATCCAGCGGAAGGATATGCGAGATATATTGATCCGGGCGGACGATCACCATGCATCCGTTTTCCCGGTTAATGCCGCGCATCGAGAAAATATCGCGGTCGCCTTTCTGATCGGCACAGAAGGCCTTTTCATAGTCGGTGATCCGGTATGTACCGACCAAGGGGCGTAGCAGGGCGGGAAGGGTATTAAAGTCCAGCTTATCGTGACCTTGCTGCAAAACGGCGCAGAAGTTGATAACCGAATCCAGGCTCTCTTTTTCAGGTGTGTATTTTCTAATCGGCGATGAAGAGTGCTTTTCCAGAAAAGCGCAGAGCTGAACCAGTCTGGAATTTTCAGCGAGTGGATCACCTGCGCCCGCGAAAGCGAAGATATGCCAGCGGGTGTCGGCTTTGATGACATCATTTATCTGCACGCATTTCGCATCAGCCAGTCGTATGGCTGGGGCTGAATGAAAGCGTGATCCGATTTCAAGGCCTGTTGCCAGATGCTGCCATTCAGCCTTTCCCGTCAGGACTGAAGGCTGATACGTGACGGAAAGACCTGCTGTAAAACGGCCGCCTGCCTGGAAATGTTGCTGTACAAGCGGTGCATCAGAGCTGTTGATTTCCTGTGCCGTGGTCGGTTTGCTCATAATCCGTGCCCATGTGTGATCAAAATCGATCAGATCCTGCGCAACGGCACGACGTTCTTCTGAATAGGAATGAAGCAGGTCAGGATGGCATTTCCCTTTAAGGACGGAAATCAGTTTCCAGCCCAGGTTAAACGTATCCCCCATGGAGACATTCATACCTTGCCCTGCCTTGGCGCTATGGGTATGGCAGGCATCGCCGGCAATAAAGACATGCGGAAGACGCTTCCGGATATCGCTTTCAGGGATGTCGTCAAATTTGTCGGTTACGCTGTGGCCAACCTCGTAGACGGACCACCAGGCAACATCCTTTACATCCAGAGAGTAGGGATGAAGGATCGCTTTGGCGGCACTGATCAGCCTATCAAGGGATATGTCCCTACTGGCACCGCGCTCTCCTATCTTATCCAGTTCTACATAGAAACGGACCATAAAGCCGCCCTCACGCGGAATAAGCAGGATGTTACCGTGAGCGGCTGATTTGATAATGCTTTTAAAACGGAAGTCCGGGAAATCCGTATTTGCCAGGATATCCATAACGCCCCAGGCCTGACCTTCAAAATCTCCTTTTAATTCTCCACCAATGGCGGAACGGACCCGGCTGCGGGCCCCGTCGCAGCCAATGACGTATTTAGCTTTGACCGTTACGGATTTAAGCGGAGCATCGGGAGTTGTCTGTTTAAGCGTGACGGTGACGGGATAGTCTTCTTCTTCCGATGAGATAGATAGATCTTCCAACTCGGTATGGTAGTCAACGGTCAGCTTTGAGGCAGAGTTCTGCATGTAGTCCAGATACATGTCGTGAATCCGAGCCTGATTGAGGATGATGTGAGGCATTTCGGAAAGATCGTCCGCCACATCCTGAACACGGCCAATACGGGTTATCCGGGCAGGGTCATCGGAGGAGGGGCCCCAGAAGGTTGCTTCATTCACCCAGTAACCTTCTTTCATGACCTTATCGGCAAAATCAAAGGCCTTGAACATTTCCATGCTGCGACAGGAGACACCATCAGCCTGCCCGCGTAGCATGGGGCCGGATTTACGTTCTACTATCCGCGTTCTGATTTCCGGATAAGAAGCCAGTTGGGCGGCGAGAGTGAGGCCTGCAGGACCGCTGCCGATAATCAGGACATCCAGTTCTTCCGGCAGTTCCCCTTGCGGAGTTTCGCGCCCTTCTGCCGCAGCGAAAACCTCCGGGTTACCATCATGAAAGCCGTTGTGATGGAACTGCATGTCTCTCTCCTTATCACTCTCCACTCAGATTTAAATAATATGTATACATATTATATTTGAGCAACAAAAAAGTAAGTATACATATTAGTTGGCATATGATGTTGCCGGGATATTATGGAGATTTGGAAATTCTATGAGCCAGAAACAACAGGTCTTAAGATGATGCTTAATGATATGCCGGGGCATTTGATACGGCGCCTGCACCAGATCTCGACCCAGGTTTTCCAGAAACACCTGCAGGAGACCGACTACGATATCACATCCGTTCAATATGCAACGATGCTTGTGCTGAAGGATAATCCGGGTATTGAACAAGCGCAGGTCGCCAGCCTTATTGCTTATGACAGGGCGACGATTGGCGGGGTGCTTGATCGGCTGGAGCAGAAGGGCTATCTCATCCGCCTTGTCAGTGTCAGGGACCGCCGGGCCCGGGAGGTAAGTCTGAGTGAAGAGGGGCTCAAAGTTGTCGAAGAGGTAACGCCTGTTATTGAAGCTCTTCAAAGAGATATTCTTTCCAATCTCAGTAATGCAGAGGCTTCGAGATTAACGTCGCTTCTTCAGAAAGCTGTCGGTCTGGATCTCCCCTGAATAACGACATCCCAGTCATAAAAAAAGCCCTGCACCGGAATGCAGGGCTTTTGATTTTCAGAGAAGAACCTTTGAGCAGGATTGGCCCGTTAGTTCAACTGAGATCCCAGATCCTTGATTGACTGGTCAATCAGGGCACCGGCCTCTTTGGCTTTGAGATTGTCCTTCATCAGTTTTTCAGAAGCTGCGATGGCGACATCAACAGCAATATTCTGAACCTCTGCAAGGGCTTTCTCTTCAGCCTGTTTGATTTTAGCTTCGGCGAGAGCCTGCCTGCGCTCAAGAGTAGCCTGCAATTCGGCTTCACTCTCTTTACGCAGGATTTCGGCATCTTCTTTGGCTTTGGCGACAATGTCTTCCGCCGTTGCCAGTGCATCTCGCTGACGTCGCTGATAGTCGGCAAACATGGCCTGGGCGTCTTCGCGCAATTTCTGCGCTTCATCAAGTTCGTTCTTGATGCGAGCCGCCCTGTCATCAAGCTGCTTGCCGACGATGGAAGGAAGCTTGTAGTAAATGACAACTGCGACAAAGCCGATAAAGGCGATGGCAACCCAGAATGAAGGGTCCTGTAACATCAGGCGTCTCCTTTCAGATTGACGTCGACGGCGGCTTTCAGATCAGCATCTGCAATCTCGACCGAGATCAGTTTGGAAACCGCAGCTTTGGCAGCTTCACCAGCAATATCCTTAACGTTGGACAATGCTGTTTCCTTTGCCTTGGCGATACTCTCTTCGGCAGACTTGGCTTTCTCGGCCAGAGTTGCTTCGAGTTTTGCCTTACTGGTTTCCTGCTCGCTGGCCAGCTCTGCTTTCAATTCTGAAACCATGCCATGGGCTTTGCTGCGGGCCTCCTCGAGGGCGGCTTCATATTCGGCCTTGGCTTTTTCAGAATCTTCGCTCAGCCGTTTGGCCTCATCCAGATCCCGCGTAATGCGGTCCTGGCGGCCTTCCAGCACTTCAGCTATCCGGGGAAGAGCAACCTTTGCCATCGCGATATAAAGGATGACAAAGCAGATTGCCAGCCAGATCAGCTGAGGTGAGAAATCTGCTATATTTAGCTGCGGCATAACCGTTCCTAAATCCTGGTGAACAAAAAGATCCCCGACAATAAGCCGGAGAGATTATACGAACAGGATGATAAGCGCGATAACCAGAGCAAACAGAGCAACAGCTTCTGTCAGGGCAAAGCCGAGCAGAACGTTACCGAAAACTTTCGGAGCTGCAGCAGGGTTGCGCAGAGAACCGGAGATGTATGATCCGAAGATGTTACCCAGACCAAGGCCAACACCGGCAAGAGCGATAGTCGCGAGACCGGCACCAATCATACGAGCGGCTTCTAATTCCATGATTAACTTCCTTCTTTAAACAAGAACAATAGTGATATTGAACAACAGTTAAACTCAGTGATGCAGATGAACCGCATCGTTAAGATACAGGCAGGACAGGATTGCGAACACGTAGGCTTGCAAAAAGGCTACGAGGAACTCAAGACCGGTCAATGCCGTAATAAAGCCAAGCGGCAGCCATCCACCCCACCAGCTGAGACCCACCACGAAAGCACCAAACACTTTCAGCAGGGCGTGACCGGCGACCATATTTGCAAACAGTCGAACGGACAGGCTGATCGGACGAACGAAATAAGAGATAACCTCAATCGGCACCAGGATCACCAGCAGGAATACCGGGACGCCACTGGGTGCGAACAGGGACAGAAACTTAAAGCCGTGACGGAAGATACCGACCAGGGTCACTGTAATAAAGACCGTGGCAGCAAGGCCAAACGTTACGATGATATGGCTGGTAACCGTAAAGCTGTACGGGATCATTCCCAGGAGGTTACAGAACAGGACAAACATGAAGATGGAGAAAATGAACGGAAAATACTTCCGGCCTTCGGAACCCACATTTTCTTTCAGCATGTTGGCAATAAACTCATAGCTGAGTTCGGCGATGGATTGCATCCGACCCGGGACCATGGAGCGGCCCCGCATGCTGATGGTGAGAAACAGCGTAATCGCTGCAATGACAATAACCATCATCAGGGATGAGTTGGTGAAAGATGCATCAATACCGAACGGCTGTAACTCCACCAGTCTCTTGATCTGAAACTGGCTCATCGGATCGATTACAAGTCCTTGACCTTCTGCCACGTTACTATTCCCGCCTTGTCTGTTTCACGCACATGAGCAGGCAAGTTGCCCCCTCACTGTTCAAAATCTTCCGGGTTCATCGCTTTGGCAACTTTGTAGACGTTATACACACCTACGATCATGCCGAGCACAACAAACACCAGCAAAAATATCGGTTTGGTATCCAACCACTTGTCAAGAAACCAACCAAAAGTGCCGCAAACGATAAAAGCAGCAACCATCTCTACGGATAATCGCCAGGCTCGACCGGCTGCGCCAGCTCGCTCGACCTCCAGACGCCCGTCCCAGGAAGTCTTTTCCTGTTTTTGGCGAGCTGCCTCAAGGCGAGCCTTGAATTCTTCCTTCTGATGATGATCCGGTTCGTTCATTTTTCGTCACATACACGAAAAATTAACGGAACACAATTCCCCCTACAGAAAGCGCCGGAAACATACGGTCTGGCTACCCTACTGTCAAGGTCGAAACGGCACCTTTCCCGAAGGGTCCGGAAAATCCGGAATTCGCCATATTTCTGCTTATCAAAAGGGGCTAGGCCGTTTCATTTGTCATAAGCTGGGCGCGGGTTAGATCCACTGAAACAAGCTCCGAGATTCCCCGTTCTGCCATGGTGACACCGAAGAGCCTGTCCATACGGGCCATCGTAATAGGATGATGGGTGACGACTAGAAAACGGGTGCTGGAGTTTTGAGAGATGCTGTCGAGGAGATTGCACAAACGCTCCACATTCACGTCATCCAGGGGCGCATCCACCTCATCCAGCACACAAATAGGGGCGGGATTCGTCAAAAAGACCGCAAAGAGCAGGGCAACGGCGGTCAGGGCCTGTTCCCCGCCTGACAGCAATGACATAAGCTGCAGGCGTTTGCCGGGAGGACTTGCCATGATTTCGAGGCCAGCCGCCAATGGATCGTCAGATTCGGTCAGCGTCAAGTGAGCGTGACCGCCTCCGAAGACCTGCTTGAAGAGTTCCTGGAAATGACTATCCACCTTTTTGAAAGCGACCAGCAAACGTTCTCTGCCTTCCTTATTAAGGCTTGCAATACCTTGTCTGAGACGACTGATAGCGGCTTCCAGATCCGTCCTTTCATCCAGCAGCGTTGAAAGTTGTTCATCGACTTCCTGCGCTTCGATTTCCGCCCGGAGATTGACCGGGCCCATGCCGTCCCGTTCTTTTTTGAGACGTTCGACTTTCCTCTCACTGACGTCGATCGCCGGAATCTCTTCATTTTCCTCGATACCGCCTGCTTCTTTAATGGCATCCGGCCGGCATTCAAGTTTTTCGAAGATCTGCTCCGCCAGTTGTTTGAGACTTTCCCCGGTATGCTCCACATCTGCCTGGTAACGCACACGTTCCTCCCGACAGGTGGCCAGATTATCCTGGCATTTCCGAAGGGCGGCGTCACAGTCTGAGAGGACCGATTCTGCTTCCAGTAACTGATCTCGAGCCGTAGCTTGTCCGCCTTCAGCTCTGGCAATTTCGTCCAGCAATTGCCCCCGTTTAGCAGCGATTTCTTCCGGCTTGCCTTCCAGATCCACCAGTTCCTGCTCAGTGGTTGAAAACCGCATTTCAAGCTGGACGAAATGTTCGGCCATACTGTCGCTGCGCTGCGCCCAACTTTGGCGCTCACGATTTATGGCTTCCAGCCGGTCCCGGCGAAGAGCCGATTCGCGCATCAGCTTGTCATTATCGGCCCTTAAGGCGCCCAATTTGTCTCTTGCTTCGCGTAATTGTTGTCGTTGCTGGTTAAGTGCTGCTTGCGAGTCACTGATATCCGGCAGTTTATCAAGGGAAACATTTAATTCCTGTTTGTCATTAAGCCGTTCTGTCTTTTCTTCTTCGAGGCTCCTGGCAGTTTCTTCCAGGGAGGCAAGGCGAGACTGCCGGGCATTAAGGGTCCGGTTATGTTCGGAAAGGCGGGACCTAAGGGAATTCGCCTGCTGTTCAAGCGCCTGTTTTTCCTTTTTGAGATCTTTTTCCTGTTCCCTGAGAGCTGATAAGCTCTGCTCGGCAGTATTCAACGCCTCCGTAGCCGCTTTCTCAATTTTGGATTTTTCTTCCTGCTGCTTTTGCAGGCCGTCCAGCCTGTTGCGTTGTTCCAGCCGTAAAGCTGCAGCGGTCTTGGCACCTGCTTTGCGGGTAAAACCGTCCCATCGCCATAAATCCCCTTCTTTATTGACCAACCGTTGGCCGGTTTTCAGGGAAGAAAGAAGAGCATCATCCGGATCCGTCTGAACAATGCCGATTTGAGCGAGACGCAGTTTTAGGGCTTTTTCGCCGGTCACATATTGATCGAGCGATGGAATGTCTTTCGGAAGCGCAGGATCATCTTTTCTTTCCCTTGCTGTCCAATAAGCCGGTGCATCCGGATCCAGCGGCGCCTCAAGTTCCTCACCAAGAGCTGCTCCCAATGCTGTCTCATAGCCTTTTCGGACGGATAGACTTTCAAGGACGGGTATCCATTCGCCGCCGGCACTATCCTGCAAAAGAGACAGAAGAGCCTTAACTTCGGCATCAATGGCTGCCTTTTCCTTTTCGGCTTCGCGAAGTTTGTCCCGGGCCTCCCGTTCGGCATGATCGGCTTCACTGCGTTTTGCATCAAACAGCTCGAGTTTTTCGTCCGTCTCTTTTATCTGCTTTAGAATGGTATCAAGGTCGTCCTGATATCCTCCCTGCTGCTGCATTTGATCGATGACGAGCTCTATATTTTTCTTCTCCGAACCCAGTTCTTCCATCCGGCGATTGATTCGCTGAAGCGACTGGTCCGTATGCTCCAGTCTTTCCTGAAGGCTACGCTGTTTTGCTTTCTCTGCAGCCAGTTCTTCTGTTTTGGCATCAAAAGAGTTCTGTTGTTCCCGGACAGCAGCTTGATGTCGGTTAATGTCTTCCTGACGTTCTTTCAGGCGAGGCTCATCCTTTTCGGACGTTGCTTCAATTTCTTTTTGCTCTACAGCCAGCCGTTCGAGGGCCTCTGCGGCATCCTTCTCCAGGTTTTTTTCGCGCTCCATATCATGGGAAATCTGCTGCCTGCGGTCTTCAAGCTGCTTGCGGGACCGTTTCAGTCTTTCCTCTTCCGCATCGAGATTCTCCCGCTCAAGGGTCAGGCGATGCACTTTTGCCGCGGCGGCGGCCTCTTGTTCCCGAAGTGGTTTCAGGACTTCATTTGCTTTTAAGGAGGCTGTTTGGGCAAGGGCTGCCTGGCGGGTTAGCTCTTCCACCGCTTTGGTCGCATCAGAATAAAGTCTGCGTGCCTGTTTTTCTGCTTCTGCGGCCTGCTCCTGCTTTCGATAGAGAAGCATAGCTTCCGCTTTGCGAATATGGCCGGAGATATTGCGGTAGCGACTGGCCTGCCGGGCTTGCCGTTTGAGGCTGCCCAGCTGGACCTCCAACTGGCCTGCCACATCGTCAACCCGTTCC
>DIYE01000119.1 GCA_002428885.1 Alphaproteobacteria bacterium UBA6062 | reverse complement strand
GTAGGTTCAAATCCTACCCCCGCAACCAAAATGACTGATCGTTCTCGGACTAACATGATGGCATGTTAGATTCCGAGCGGTCAAGGAAAAATGTGGGGGCCTCTACCAAGGAGGCAGCATCTTACTCAAAATCCCTTAAAAACTGCGAAAAAAAGCCCTGCAAGTAGCATTGCAGGGCTTTGGTGAGATGCCTCAAAAGAAACAAAACTCAAAGGTTTGACCACCTATGAGTGGCATTTTACCTCAGTGTTTATGCCCCTTAAAGCCTAAACTATTGCAACGGCTTGGGGTTATCAGGTTGAGAGTATGCTGATGGGTTATGCAGCAAAAATGTCACAATGACGAGAAAAGATGTAGATCTACTATTACCACACGAGCGTTTGGATCACATGACAGTCACATAGCGGGCTGGTGTCGACGTTCAGACCGTATCGAAGAGTTCGCAGCGGCGGGAGAGCTGTTCAGATCGTCTCCAGATTCTCTTCAGCTGCATGAGGTGATGCAGGCCATTGCCCGGGGACTACCGGAACTGTCCGGTGAAGAGCGGTCATTGCTGCTCTTTTATGCCTCCTTCCTGGATATGAGAAAGCTCGCGGAGGGCAAGACCTGTGTCTGGCCGTCCAATGCTCTTGCCTGTTCCATGCTGGGGATCTCCGGAGCCAGTTTGCGCCGGTATAAGGTAAAGCTGGAAGAACAGGGATTGTTGTTGCGTCAGTATGACGATCAAAACCGGCCCTTGCAGTTTGCGGCGATCGATCTTTCGCCCTTGTTAAGCCGGGTTCGCAGGCTACTGGATCGTGCCGGCGGCTTGTTTGCCTCCACTGGTCGGGCCTCTGCTATGAAGGGTGAGAATATAGCGGGTAGTATGGCAGGAAAAGGCACAAAGTGCCCCCCTACAGAGGTGAGCGGGGACCCCTACAGGGATGAGCACCTTAAAAACAAAAAGAAAAACAAAAGGAATTCTGTACCGCATTCGCGGTTTTTTGAAGGGAAGACAGGACAGGAAGGAAATCTTGCAGATCCAGTATCCTCGGAAGGGTCTGTTCAGCAGAAAGACCAGGAATGGGAAATAGATCTACCAAACGACGTGTTTAAAGAGCTGGTGGGGTTATCGGATCGTTTGAAGGCAGTGTTGCTGTCACCGACGGAAGAGAATGTTATTGAGGCTGGACAGCGGTTGTTTGAGGGGCGGGTCTCTCGGCAGAGTTTGCAATCGGTTATTCGGGAGCAGGGTTTGCGGCAAGCCATCTCCCTTTTGCTGGTGGCTCTTGAGGATCCCAATATCCGTGAAGGCGGACGGTTTATTGGCTATATGGCGCATCAGTGGGAGGGGTCATTTCAGCTTACGCCCAATCTGAAGAGGGTTCGTCAGAAACAGCAGGATCGGGCACGTGCAGGCAAGACACAAGAACAGGTAGAAGTGCTCAGAGCGTCGCATTCTGTTCTGGCCCGCTTGCCGATTGAGGAATGCGCTTTGCTGGCCTGGTTCCGGGAGGTGGTGATAACTGAGAATGAGAAAGAGGTGATCTTTACCGTTCCCGGGGCTTTTACCGCCAGTCGGATCCGCCAGGACTATGAAGTGTTACTTCAGACCCTGACAGACAAGCAGATCCGTATTGGGGTGGAGGAGCCGGCATGAGAAGGTGGCTAGATGTCTTTTTACTTGGGATTGGACTGACTGTCTGGTCAGGTGCATCGAGTGTCATGGCAGAGGACAGGGTCGGTGAAGTGACACATGTTCGGGGTGGAGATACCCTGGAGATGGCAGGTGTGGCTGTTCGGTTGTTCGGCATCACGGCGCCGGAGTTGGATACTGTCGCCGGAGAGGCAGTCAGGCGGTTTATGATGAAGATCATTCTAAACCGACAGGTCCGCTGCCGGCTCAACGGGAAGAATAGCTATGGCCGGTTGGTGGGACGATGTTTTTACAAAGGGCAGGACCTGGGTATTCTGCTAGTCAGCGCCGGTCATACTGCCGACTGCCCCCGGTACTCAAACGGCTATTTCAAACCCTTCGAGACAGAAAATGTCAAGGCGTGGAGAAAGCCTATTTACTACTGAAGAGAGAGCTTTTGCCTGCATCGTTTTTTCGGTTTTGACGTTTGAATTTGTTGGAAGCAACAGGTTGTAAGGAGAGAGGCAGCAATACAGGTCATCTTGCGTACATATAGATCAACATCAAACGGTTAAATGCTTGCTCATCAAAAGAATGACAAAATTGTTTTTCTAGCGTTTGGAGATGAAGAATTGTTTGAGCATGATCAGAGTATGCAGGTCTCCGTTGATACTGCTTCGTTTTTGACATTACAGGTTCTTAAAAGGGCAAACTGGAATGTACGAATGTTGGATGAGGACCAAACATATTCTACTCTTTTTATCCTGTATGTTGCATCAGAGCATGTTTGCTCACTGAGTCAGTCGGATGCTTCGGTATGCGCCAGTGCGGCAGCACTGGAGTTGTTTAGATGGGGAGATAATAGCTTTTTTGATCCGCTTCGCTTTCGAATTGAGAAAGACTATAAAAGGATTGTCGCGGATCCCGAGCTTTCCTATCAATATAAAAATACCCTATCTGCTTTTGAACAGTTTTTAATAACCCGGGATTTTGGCAAGTTGGAAATAGCCAAAACAGCTTTGATCGGATTTTATATGGAGCTTCTTGCCGCCCGAGAAAGATGAGATATTTTATAGAGTGCACGTAACTCAGCTCTTGAAATTATGCTGAGCATCTAGTTGCCACGTTGCTGAAGATCGGACTTTTAAATGACCTGGACACTTTCTATAACAAGAATAAATAGTCAGGGAATTGTTAATGAAAGTCTGCCTTTACGCCCGTCACTCATCTGATAAGCAAGAAAATTCATCAAAAGATCAGCTGCGCCGTTGCAGAGAATGGTGTGAGTTAAGGGGCTATAACGTCGTTGCTACTTTTGTGGATGAAGCCCTTTCGGGCGCTTCTGTGATGGCGCGGAAGGGATTACATCAACTCTATGATTATGTTCTTCTGGAAGACGTGGACAAAGTCATTGCTGAAGACTTATCGAGAATTTCAAGAGACCAGGAAGATATCGCTCACTTTTGCAAGCGCATGTTTTTTTTGGATATTGATATTGAAACGATAGAGGATGGGCCAGTTGGAGAACTTCAGATAGGCTTCAAGGGGACAATGAATGCTCTGTATCTAAAGTCACTCGCAGAAAAAAACCTGCGGGGGATGATATCTGCAGCCTTAAAAGGTTCTGTCCCGGGCGGGAAGGCTTTTGGTTATGATCTACTGCGCAGGCTTGATGATCGCGGAGAAATTATCCGGGGACAAAGAACAATCAATGAAAATGAAGCCGAGATTGTCCGCCATGTATTTGGTTTATATACAGAAGGATTGACACTTGCAGATATCTGCTTTGACTTGAATAGCCGAGGCATCCTGTCTCCAAAGGGCGGAAAATGGGTCAGTTCGTCTCTTATTGGTTCTTACGAAAGACAAACGGGTCTTTTACGGCAAACTCTCTATAGCGGGGTTCTGACGTTTAACAAGCTTGGTTATCGGCGTAATCCGGTGAGCGGTAAAAGAAACTCCTTTATTAAGCCGGAGCAGGAGTGGATTAGAGTTCCAATGCCAGAATATCAGATCCTGGAGGATGATCTTTTTGAAACTGTTCAACGTCTTATTGAACAGCGTTCCTCGGTCTCAAGAAAAAAGAAGAAGCAGCGTCTCAATCGTTCTCAGGAAGAAGATGTTTTCCTAAAAAAACAAAGCGTAAAAAAGAGCCGGAAAAAGCTTCTAAGAAATAAGGAGCAAGACGCGTTTCTCGTAAAAAGAAATGTTAAATGCGGACATTGTGGTAGCTCCATGATTTCTCTAAGCCAGGACAACTATGGATGTGTCAATAAAGAATGCCACAATCGGAGTTTTTCCAGGAAGGTGCTTGAGCCGCTGGCTTATAAGGCTTTGTGGAAGTTTGATGTCAATCAGCTCAACAAAGAAATGGCTATTCTGCAGTCTGGAGCCCGGGAACTGTTTGCCAAGAGGGGGATTTTATCAGAAGAGCTGAAGGATAAAAATGCGCGGGTGCGAAGAGTTCTGGAGAAATTTGCGGAAGGAACCGCGGGGGCTATGACAAAAGACTATGTGAATGATCTGGAAATTGAAGCCCAGCAGGTGCAGTTTGAGATTAGTAAACTGGATGTACAGTTATCAGATTATGGTTATGAACGGGGGCAGCTTCCAGATCTTTATGAGAAGATTGATTTTTTGCAGGAACTGATCAAGCTTTGCAATGCAGATCCGAAGAACAAAGATGCTGTAGAGTGTTTGAACAATATTGCTGGAAAAGTGATTGTAACGAGTGATTCAGAAAACAAAGAAAATGTTCAGGTTGATGTAGAGGTTAATGTACCTGCTCTGCTCGGCCGCCTGCTAAGACATATTCCTGGTCTGTCCGACCGGCACAATATAAAGCCCGGGAGGCGTAGATCTCTGTAACAAAAGTTCTGAAGGTTCTTTTTATCCTCTGACAGAGCAATATGTTCTGTGACAGAGTGCGACAATACACGACAGAGAGCGACAGAGTTCTTCCAAATATT
>DIYE01000225.1 GCA_002428885.1 Alphaproteobacteria bacterium UBA6062 | reverse complement strand
CGCTGTTTCCTGCTCATTGGGCAGTCGATATTTCTTAGCGGGCTTTACAAAATCCCGATAATAGGCCACCGCATAGCCGACCAGCTTATCCAGCGCCGGATTATTCTCCGGCGTCGCCCCATCCGCATAGCGGGTAATAAAGCCCCACAGGACGGACGGCTCATCCGCATTGACCACAGCCGCCAGGTTAAGCAGCATCCCGAAGGAAATGGGCATGCTCTGGTCCGGCAGGGAACCCGCATGGATGTGCCAGGCCGGATTGGCAAACTGCTGCTTGGCTTCCTGATCCGCATATTTCTCGACAAAGGTGAAATATTCATCCACCGCTTTCGGGATTACATCAAAATGCAGCCGTTTGGCCTTTTTCGGGTTCTGATACATATAAAGGGACAGGCTTTCCGGTGAGGCATAGGTCAGCCATTCCTCAATGGTGATCCCGTTCCCTTTGGATTTGGAGATTTTTTTGCCTTCCTGATCCAGGAACAGTTCATAATTAAAGCCCTCCGGCGGGCGTTTGCCGAGGATGCGGACGATCTTGCTGGACAGGGTAACACTGTCGATCAGATCCTTACCGGCCATCTCATAGTCAACCTCAAGGGCGTGCCAGCGCATGGCCCAGTCCACCTTCCACTGCAATTTACAATGGCCGCCGGTTACCGGAACGGTTACCTCATCGCCTGTTTCCGGATCGTTATAGGTAACGGTCGCTGCCGCCAGGTCCCGGCTGATGATCGGCACCTGCAGAACCTTGCCGGTCCGCGGACAGATCGGCAGGAAAGGAGAATAAGTCGCCCGCCTCTCCGGCCCTAATGTGGGCAGAATGACATTGATGACCTCGTCATATTTTTCGAGAACCAGCTTCAGGGTTTCGTCAAACTCGCCGGATTTATAGCAGTCGGTAGAGGACCGAAATTCATACTCAAAACCGAACTGATCCAGGAAAGCCTGCAGCCGGGCATTATTATGCTCACCAAAACTGTTATGGGTGCCGAACGGATCCGGCACCTCTGTCAGCGGTTTGTCGAGCGCCGCTTCCAGCACTTCAGGGTTCGGAACATTGTCCGGTACTTTACGAAGTCCGTCCATATCATCGGAAAAAGCAATCAGACGTGTCGGGATGTCGGACAGAAGAGAAAAAGCATGCCGGACCCAGCTTGTCCGCGCCACCTCGCCAAAGGTGCCGAGATGTGGCAATCCAGACGGACCGTAGCCTGTTTCAAACAGGACATAGCCCTTCTTGGGAGCTTCTTTCGCATAGCGGTCGGCAAGTTTTTTCGCCTCGGCAAATGCCCATGAGTTACTGGACAGTGCGATTTCAGCATCCGTTGACATTTTTTCATCTCCAATATTTGTGGTCGGCGGAATTTAGGCGTACAAATTGAGAACGTCAATGTTAGAGCGCGTTTTTGAGTTTGAGATGACCAATTCCGGAGAAGAGAGCGATATTGAGGGTCCTAGCGGCAATATCCGCCTGCCGGATGTCCCTGTTCTGGTGGTTTCAGGCGAAAAAACCGTCTGGATGACAACGGATGGTGAAATCGACGAAGAATCATTTCCGGCCGCCCGCGCCCGCATTGACACCGTACCGCCTCTTCTGGTCCATCGGCTCGCTGTTGCCCGCAGGCTGGGTATCAATCCTTTTACCGCCTTTGACCTTCTTGAACTGTTTGCCTTTACCTTTCCGGCAAAGCATTGCCTGCCGACGCCGCGCGGCGTCGCGAGGGCCCTGGATTTACCGCTGGGTGACGGACTGGAGGATCAGGCTTTCACCTTGTTTGAGGCAACGTCTCTTCTTCTTACTCACCTGACCAAACTCGGACCACAGGAAAATAAACAAGCCGCACGGATTGCTGAAACCATGGGCCGGGCCGGCTGGAACTGGGCACCTTTCGTGCTGGCCGCTTTGGGAATTCCTGAAAATTCAGGGCCTCTCGGTGGCTTGGATGTCTGGAAATCCTTAAAGGACTGGCCGGATTTTGCCCCGGAACCGCCCCCGGATGATGAGGCCGTCAGCGAGCTGGAAGCCCGGGAAAGGTTAAAGGATCTGCTTCACGAGGGCGCAGAAAGCCGGCCACAGCAGGCTGACTTTACAGCCGCCGCGGCCCATGCCTTTACGCCCCGCAATATGGAAGATGCTCCTAATGTGGTCCTGGCGGAGGCCGGAACGGGAACCGGTAAAACACTCGGATATATATCTCCTGCCAGTGTCTGGGCGGAGAAAAATGGCGGAACAGTCTGGCTTTCCACTTATACCAAAAATCTGCAGCGGCAGATTGATGATGAACTGGACCGCCTCTATCCCGATCCAGCCATCAAGGCGTCAAAGGCCGTCGTCCGCAAGGGACGGGAAAACTATCTCTGTCTCCTGAATTATGAAGAAGCCTTGCAGGGTGGTGCAGCGCGCGGGCCAGATCTCATTGTCCTTGGCATTATGGCCCGGTGGATCCTGACCACCCGGGATGGTGATATGGGCGGAGATTTTCCGTCCTGGCTTTTTGAATTGACCGGATCCGGGCGAATAACCCGGCTTGCGGACCGGCGCGGCGAATGCATTTATTCC
>DIYE01000117.1 GCA_002428885.1 Alphaproteobacteria bacterium UBA6062 | reverse complement strand
CGGCGGGCGTCCCGGCGCGTCGGCAATCGCCAGCAGATGATCACAATCACCGTCTTCTGTCAGCATGGCGCCGTTGAACAGAGCCAGACCGCCATCTCCGTGCTGGAAGAAACGAACCACCGGTGCCAGGCGGTCCAGGCCGCCCATCAGGGAGGCGGGAACCTCTTCCTGGGCATTGAGGAAATCATGTTTGAGGCTGACCAGGTCAGCCAGGACATCAAGATGACGGGACGGATTACGGGAGATATGACAGCCATCCTGGAGGATGGTGTTATCGATGGTCGTCATCAGTCGGCTAAGCAGTTTCTGGGCCTGGGATTTACCGTCCGGGAAACTGACAGCCGACAGATACAGGGCCAGATCCAGGTCCAGCGTATCGCCGGATCGGTGCAGGAATGTGCGGATGCGGGCGAGATGTCGATATTGCAGGCGCAAGGATTTGAGGAACTGGTAATTGAAATCCCCGTCATTGCTGGTCATCAGAAAACCGGCCTGGCTGAGCCAGTTGATCTGGCGCCGGGCCAGGATGTCAGCATCCCAGACATGAGGCGTATAATCGCCAAAATACCGAATCCAGGAAAGGGTCAGGGCCCGGGCATGTCGCCGGGCTGCGTCCGTATTATTGGCGGTAAAATCCCGAAGCCAGGAAAAACGGTGCAGTTCCTGATGCCAGTGAAGCGGCATGTCGGCAGCAAACCAGGGTTCTGAATGACTGACATGAGCACCGAAGCCGGCAAATTCGAAATGCCCCTGAAACAGGGAATCCGCTTTTTCTCCGCGGCCGGGGATCACATCCGTATGGGAAGCGATGAGTTTTTTCGGCGTCCGGCTGGCCAGACTGGTTTTGTAGAAAGAGCTGGAAAACAGGCGATCAAGAAGGGTGCGCCGAGGCGGCAAGGAACCGGCTTTGCTGCCAAGACCTGCCGCCAGCCTGTTCATGAATGACCGCGAATGGCGAGAATGTTGGCGGCATACTGATCCGGATCGCCTTTAAAAGCGGCGCTGCCGGCCACCAGGACGTCAGCCCCGGCTTCGATCACCAGCGGCGCTGTCTCGGCATTGATGCCACCATCCACTTCAAGATCAATATCCTTGCCGCTTTCATCAATCATGGCCCGCAAGGTCCTGATCTTGTCCAATTGGGAGGGAATAAATTTTTGTCCGCCAAAGCCGGGATTGACGCTCATGACCAGAACCAGGTCAACCTCTTCCAGCACATGTTCCAGCGTGGAGGCCGGTGTTGCCGGGTTAAGGGAAACACCAACCTTCTTGCCCATGGATTTGACGAGCTGAATACTGCGGTGCAGATGGGCACCGGCTTCCTGATGCAGGGTGATGATATCGGCGCCCGCCTCGACAAATTCCGGAATATAGGGATCGACCGGTGAAATCATCAGATGGCAGTCGAAGGGTTTATCGGAATATTCCCGGATGGAGCCGGTAATGGCCGGGCCAAAGCTGATATTGGGGACAAAATGTCCGTCCATAATATCAATATGGATATAGTCCGCACCCGCCGCATCAATGGCGGCAACCTCCGCACCCAGTTTTGCGAAATCAGCTGCAAGGATGGAAGGGGCTATTCTGACCGGTTTACGCATGATGTTCTTATACCTTGTAATAATATCCCGCTCAAGCAGCGGACTGTTTGATCAGACGACAAGCGAAAAAGCCGTCCATGCCCCCAAGATCACCGAGCTCTTCGCCCTGCAGATGAGACGGCAGGCAACGGATTTCCCCGGCCGGGTTGATACAGTCGGCAAGATCACCGATTTCTGCGGCTTCCACGGGGTCCCGCTTAAAGTCAGGATGACGTTTCAGAAAGGCTTCGATTTGTTTTTCCCCTTCTTCCGGTTCAAGGGAACAGGTGCTGTAAACCAAGGTTCCGCCAGACTTTAACAGGGGGATTGTGGCATCCAGAAGGCGCGTCTGTAAATCGGCCAGTTTCCGGACATCATCCGCAGATTTCAGCCAGGCGACATCCGGGTGCCGCCGAATGGTTCCGGTACTGGAACAGGGCGCATCCAGCAAAATGGCATCAACCGGCTCCTCAGTTTTCCAGCCCGTCGCCTCGGCCTGCACGATGCGGGCCGACAGATTAAGCCGCTGCAGATTCTCTTCCAGCCGTTTCAAGCGGGCCTTGGAACGATCGAGCGCAATCACCCCTGCACCCGTGGCCGAAAGCTGTGCCGTTTTCCCGCCGGGTGCGGCACAAAGATCGATAACGGTTTTCCCTTTGAGGTCTTTAAACAGCCGGGCGGGCAGGGCTGCGGCCGCGTCCTGTATCCACCAGCGACCCTGATCAAATCCTTCGAGATCGGCGACCTGTCCGCCTGCTTTACGGCGCAGACTGCCGGTCGGTAGTAGAACAGCATCAAGCTTGGAAGCCCAGAGATCCGGATCTGATGTCACACTGATATCAAGGGGGGCTTCTGTCAGATGGGCAAGAGCAATATCACGCGTGGTTTCCTCACCGTAAAAATTACTCCAGCTTTTCCAGAGCCAGTCTGGCAGGTTCCTCTTCGCCTGATCCATTTTGCCGAGGAGCTTGGGCCCCTGACGGTCCGTGCGCCGCAGCAGGGCATTGACCAGCCCCCTGAATTTACTGTTCTCAGGCACCAGCTCAACCGTGTCATGAACAGCGGCATGGGCCGGGGTTTTCAGGAACAGGATCTGAGTAATCCCGATGCGGATAATCTGCCGGATATTGTCTGCCTTTTTTGGCAAAGGCCGGTCCAGCATTTTGTCTATCAGCGTATCAATAATGCCCAGACGCCGAAGGCAGGTTGAGGCAATCGCCCGTGTCAGCGCCTTGTCTTTTGGGGAAAGGTTCCGAAGCGCTTCCGGCAGAACATCCTCCAACGGCTGATTCTTGCCGAGAACTCTGGACAGAATCAGGATGGCACGGGCTCTGGGATTGGGATATTGATCGCTCATCTCCGCTATGTACGTTAATTCTGCAGTGTGGTCTATAGGAGCTTTGGTCAGGCTGTGGTAAACAAAGGGCGATTTTTTGAAAAAAGGTCCCTCCTATGGAAAAAGAGTCTATGACACCGGATGAGCAATCCGATAAGGCGGAAAAAGACGCGTCCAAAAAGCCGGCTCACAAGCTTGAGCAGGCTGATGGGGAAATCGGTGGCCCTTCAGGTCTTGAACCCACCCGCTATGGTGACTGGGAACGCAAAGGCATTATCAGCGATTTCTAGGGTCAGTGCCCGTTAATGCTGTACGGCGCCTTCTCAGGCAGTCTATCAGTCCCAGATGGCGGGGTTAGCTGTTCTTGTTTCGCTCCGCCAGCCAAATACCGCCCAATACCAGGGCAAGGGCAATACCGTGATAGAGCTCGAACGGCTCGTTCAGAAAAATTACCGCAAAAATCGAGGCAAAGATTGGCACCAGATTAACGAAAATCCCGGCCCGGCCCGGCCCGATCATGGCGACCCCGTTGATAAAGCAGATTTGGGCCAGGAAAGACGGAAAGATGGCAATACAGCCGATGAGGATCCATCCGGTCAGGGTTGGAGCCTGAAACTGTCCGAGCGCGATTTCACCGACCACCATGGGAACAGAGGTGAGAAAGGCTGAAAAAGCCAGCACGGCAAACAGGGACAGCGCTGCTACGTTGGGCTTGTTTCGAAGACCCAGCGTATAAGCCGCATAGAGCAGGCAGGCGAGCAGCATCAGCAGATCGCCAAAATTGAACTGAAGACCGGTCAGCCTTTCAAGGCTACCGCCTGAACCCACCATGATGACTCCGATCATAGTGAGGATAACGCCGATTATTTGTGAAAAGCCTACTGTCGTTCTGTAAAGAAGAAAGGCCGCCAGCAGGACAAAAACCGGTATGGAACCCTGGATAATGCCGATATTGACAGCGGTCGTCGTATAAGCGGCGACATAAAAGAGGGAATTGAAGCCGGTAAAACCGATAGCTCCGATAGCCATGATAAAAGGTAAGCGGGGTTTCAGAATATGCCAGTCCCGTTTCACATGCTGCCTGGCAATGAAGTAGACTAGAATCATCACCGTGATCCAGCGAAGCGTCACCAGTGTCATGGGGGAAACCTCCCCGACGGCGAGACGGCTGAAAATAGCATTACAACCCCAGCAGAGCGTTGTGATGGTCAGTAGAAAATAGGCTTTGCGGTTGCTGCCTCTCTCTGAAAGGGGGGCGGAATTGCGGCTCATGGCGGCTTACTCTTGATAGGTGAACGTCAGGATACTAATCCTGATAGAAGAAACTATAGAAATGAACAAGCTGGCAATGAAGAATCTTTTTCAGAATTCTTCATTGCTGTTCAGGCGGATACGCTACCCATCTGGCAGATAAGGTCCCACGAAGTGTCATCAATAGGCACGACAGACAGACGGCTTTGCCGGATCAGGGCAAGTTCACTCAGGCGGGGTTCCGCTTTGATCGCCGCCAGGGTGACAGGGTTTTCAAAACTCCGGACAGCTTTGACGTCCATCATGCCAAAACGGCCGGAAGCATCCGTATGGTCCGGATAATATTCCTTGATGACCTCGACAATGCCGACAACGCGCTTTTCTTTCACCGAGTGATAGAAAAAACACTTATCACCGATTTTCATAGCTTTCATATTGTTGGACGCCTGATAGTTGCGGACGCCGTCCCAATACGTGCCTTTCTCACCGGCATCCAGCTGATCCTGCCAGGACCAGGTGCCGGGTTCCGATTTGATCAGCCAGTATGCCATGAGTCAGAGTCCGTTTTTTTGCATGCCCTTCCAGGGTTTGACGTCCACAGAAGCGAATAAGTCCGCTGCCGCGTATGGATCGCCGGCAATCCACTCCTTTGCCGCTTCAAGGGAGCTGTCCTCAAAGATGATCAGGCTTCCATTGGGTGTTTCGCCATCCGGTCCGGTTGTCGGTCCTGCCAGCTTAAGAGCTTCTCCCTTGGCGGCCATGAAGTCAAGATGGGCCGGGCGGGTTGCCATCCGGACATCCACGTGATCTTCCTTATCCACGCAATAGGCGATAAACAGCATAGTTTGGTCCTTTCAAAATATAATCGGTTAAAAACCAGCCAGCTTTTCATCCCGGAAGGGACGGGCCAGCAGGTCTTTGACAATTTTTTCTACAGCCGCACCCTCGTTGAGGATCTTATTCACTGCATTGCAGATTGGCATCTCAATTTTATGTTTTTCCGCCATTTGGCAGAGGGCAGCCGTGGTATGTACCCCTTCGGTCACCGCGTGGCGCCCCATAAGCACCATTTCCAGGCTTTGTCCGGATCCCAGCGCTTCACCCAGGGAAAAGTTTCTCGAAGCACTTGAGGAGCAGGTCAGGACAAGGTCGCCGAGGCCTGAAAGACCCATCAGGGTTTCAGCGCGTCCCCCCAGCTTTTCCCCCAGCCGGAGGATCTCCGCCATGCCTCTCGTTATCAGCGCCGCGCGGGCGTTTTCACCAAGTCCGGCACCGGCGACGATACCGCAGGCGATAGCCAGCACATTTTTGATGGCGCCGCCCATCTGCGCGCCAATCACGTCGTCGGTGTAATAAGGGCGAAATGTCGGCAAACCGATAGCGTCAGTCAGCCGGGAAGCCCACTCCGGATGAGAGCTGGCAAGGGTTGTGGCGGAGGGCAGGCCTTCGGCGACCTCATGGGCAAAATTGGGGCCGGATAAAATAGCGAAAGGGTGGCCGGGCAGGCAGTCTTCCACTACTTCATGCATCATCCGGCCGGTAGATTTTTCAATGCCCTTGGCACATATGACCAGGGCGGTGGATGGCTTCAGGAAGGAGGACAGGGCCAGCAGATTTTCACGGACATGTTGGGCCGGTGTCACATTAAGAAGAATGCTCGCGTCGGCAACTGTTTCGAGATCCGCCGTCACGGCCAGACTGTCCGGCAAGGCAATATCCGGAAGGTAGCGTTTATTCTCCCGGTCTGCCTGCAGCCGATCCGCCAGTTCCTGCCTTCTGCACCAGAGCGTGACATTTTTCCCCGAGCGGGCGGTGGCGATGGCCAGAGCTGTTCCCCAGGCTCCCGCACCGATGACATTGATACTGTCCATGCTGCTTCCGTTTTTCAATTCGCATCTGATGTATCACGAAGGCTGAAGCAGAAGAAGGATAGATTGGAAATAACCGACGAGGAAGACCCGGTTCCCGGATTTTTCTTTCTTTTCCGGTTTGGTTTCTGCAGTATAAAAATATGAATACTGAATATTTTAGTAATTATTCAATATAAGGTCGGAACTTAAGCGATGAGGCAGAAACAGGACGCACTGCGCACGCAGATTATTGAAGCTGCGAAGCAGCGTTTCATGACCATGGGATACGGTAAAACCACCATGGGTGAAATTGGCGAGGATTGCGGCATCTCTCCAGCGCATCTCTATAATTTCTTTGCCGGCAAGCTGGATCTCGCAGTTGCTATCGCGGAACAGGCCAGCTTAGAGCAGCAGCAGGTGCTCTCCGGGATCCTGGAAGCCGGAAAGCCGTCAGATACGGTTCTGCCGCGATATTTTGTTACTGAGCTTGAACTGCATGCCCGAAGGCAGCAAAGCAATCCGGGCCTGCCTGGTTTACTTGAATTGGTCAAGCAAAAGCGTCCGATGATTTTTGCCGGTTTGCAGCGTCGCTTGCTGAAAGACCTCAGTCTTTACCTTAATGACAGAATACGGGCAGGTGATGTGAAAGCCGGTGATCCGTTCCATCTGGCGGAAAGTTTGCATTTGGCCACATATGCTTTCCGGCAACCGTCGTTTCCTGTGGATCGACCTTTGGAGGAATTAATGGAAAAGCTGACCGGACTCGTGATGCTGTTGCTGTCGGGTCTGAAATCATAAGGATCGGGAAGAGGCAAAAAAAACGCCCCCCGCCGGGACAGCAGGGGGCGAAGTCTGAGCTAGAGAGGATAAGCAAGGCTTATTCTCGAGACCAACAATAGCGTCTGTTTTTAAGAATGCAAATCATTATTAACTGCAAATGACTTTTTTTGAAGAAAGCGTCAGAGGCGCGCTTTTCACTCATCTGGAACAGGTTTCTTTAGGAGGGATTCCTGAGACAAAAAAACGCCCCCTGCCGGGACAGCAGAGGGCGAAGTCTGAGCTAGAGAGGATAAGCAAGGCTTATTCTCGAGACCAACAATAGCGTCTGTTTTTAA
>DIYE01000116.1 GCA_002428885.1 Alphaproteobacteria bacterium UBA6062 | reverse complement strand
CCCCCCCTCAGCCCCCGAGAAGAAATGGCGTTTGCTGTTCCTGCTTGGGCTGATCGGCGGTGCGGCCCTTTATCCCATAGCCGGCGGGGATATCAGCTACATATCCCTTAACCCTTATGGCTTTGCCGACACTCTTCATTATGCCGCCTTGATCATCGGCGGATTGCTGGTTGGTTTCGGCACATCTATCGGGTCGGGATGCACCAGTGGTCACGGTGTCTGCGGCCTGGGTAGAGCTTCCGTCCGCTCCCTCGCTGCCACACTCACTTTTATGATCGTTGCCGGTCTTGTTGTTTTTGCCATTCGCCTGACGATGGGAGCCTGAGCCATGTTTAATGTTATTGCCACTCTCGCCGGTGCTCTCTTTGGCTATGGCCTCGCGCTTTCCGGCATGCTCAGTCCGACAAAAGTCATCGGCTTTCTCGATATCACAGGCAATTGGGATCCCAGTCTGGCTTTCGTTATGGGCGGCGCTGTTGCCGTCACCCTTATCAGCTTTTATATCCTGACCCGGCGCCCAACCCCGATCTTTGGCGGCCGCTTTCATCTGCCGACCAGCAAGGACATAGACAGTCGCCTGCTTATCGGTTCCGGATTATTTGGCATTGGATGGGGTATTGGCGGCCTTTGCCCGGGACCATCCATCAGTTCCCTCGCCTATGCTGAGCCAAAAATCGCGGTTTTCGTTGTCGCCATGGTCGCCGGTATGCTGATCGCCAAGCGGCTCTCTCCTGCTTCCTGACAGATACCTTTACAGGGACAGGGTCGCCGCCAGTTCGGCTGCAAGTTTCGCATTATTCAGGGCCAGCGCCAAATTGACCTCGCTGGTCCTGCCATCGGATAGCCTGTTGAGAGCACCCAGGATATAAGGTGTCATACCGGCCCCTTTGATCCCTTTTGAGACGGCTTCCGTACGGGCCTTCTCCACCAGAACCTCAATTTCCCCATTGCTCATGGCGTCTTTCTCGGGGATCGGATTGCAAACCAGCATTCCGGAAGGAAGATCCAGATCGAAATGCGCTTTGACCATCGCAGAGAGTTCCGACAGATCACCTGCCGTTGCCGGAACCGGAAGGCCACTCGAAATACTGTGAAAGGCCGGAAACATATCCGTGCCATACCCGACAACCGGAACACTATAACTTTCCAGGACCTCCAGGGTTGCCGGCAAATCAAGGATCGATTTGGCTCCCGCCGCCACGACAATAACCCGGGACCGTGACAGTTCCAGCAGATCTGCCGAAACATCAAAACCATCGGCGCCTTCCTCCGCCCGATGGACACCGCCAATCCCGCCGGTCGCAAAAACCCTGACCCCTGCCCGCTCAGCAATGTAACTGGTTGAGGCAACGGTGGTTGCTCCTGTCCTGCCCTGGGCTAAAGCGACAGGTAAATCCCGCACAGAACATTTCAGAACGTCATCGGCTGTCGCCAGATGTTCCAGTTCATCGGACGTCAAACCACATTTGATCCGCCCCTTGATCAATGCAATGGTCGCGGGTTCAGCGCCCTGCTCTCGAATAACCCGCTCCATCTCTGCGGCCAGTTCCGTATTTTTTGGATAAGGAAAACCATGACTGATAATCGTGGATTCCAACGCCACAACCGGCTTTCCGGCAGCAAGCGCCTCTTTAACGGAGGGAGCGTAATCAATATCCATCTTCATTCCTATGACTGCAGGCTGTGGCCCGAAAAGATATCGAATGCCCCTACCCTGTACGGTGAACGGGATCAAGAAAATAATATTGAGGCATTGTCACAGGGGCGGGAAATTCGTTAGAATCAAAATAAGATCCAAAGCCGTAAATTCAAAAAAAACAAAGAGGTAGAAAATGGGGTCATCCAATAAAGTTGCCGTCGTTACGGGATCAGCAACAGGAACCGGCGCCGCCATTGCCATTGCTCTGGCACGAAAGAACTACAATGTGGTGGTGAATTACACCAGAAGCCGGGAAGAAGCAGAAGAAACCGTAAAGCAGGTAGAAGCTGAAGGCGTCGAAGCCCTGCTCTTTCAGGGAGATGTCTCTAAAGACGAGGACTGCCGGGCTATGGCCGCGGCGGCGATCGAAAAATGGGGGCGCATTGATGCACTCGTCAATAATGCCGGACGCACGAAATTTACTCCTCACCAGGATTTGGATGGTCTGGACGCCTCTGATTTCCACGATATTTATGCAGTTAACACCATCGGCCCGTTCCAGATGACGCGAGCCTGCGCCCCTCACCTTCGGGCCAGCGGACGCGGACGGGTTGTGATGATCTCATCGGTTGCCGGCACTCATGGCCATGGCTCTTCCCTTGCCTATGTCGCCTCAAAAGGCGGTCTCAACTCCATGACAAAAGGCCTTGCCCGCGTTCTTGGACCGGAAACCACCGTCAACGCCATCTGTCCTGGTATGATTGAAACCCGCTGGTTACGTGAAGGCTGGGGCGAGGCAGACTACGAAAGAAACCGTGCCGCCATGACCAAACGCGTCCCTCTTGGCAAGGTGTCTCAGCCCGAGGATATCGCGGATGCCGTCCTGTGGTTTATTGAAGGCGGTGACCTGGTCACAGGTGAATTGCTGATTGTAGACGGCGGCATGCATCTGGTCAGTTGACCTGCATTCTCCCAGTTGGCTGATTGAAGGGTAACAAAAAAATTACGCGATTTTTCAATTTGTTACCTTTCACAAGATTCATTTTTTAGATATCATGCCATACTTACTCTGAAAAAAATCCAGGTGTTCCCTTTGGAGCAGCCCGCTATAGCGAGGCAACCATGACGAACAAGAGTGGTACCGACTTCAATAATACAAACGGTGGCTTCCCTCCCGAAGGGCGGCTGCTGATCATTGATGACGAACGGGATTTCGGGGAGTATGTCGGAGAGGTGGGGGAGAAGCTCGGATATGACGTTGTTGTGACCGACAACGCCATGGACTTCATGCACGCCTATCGGGAGAAAAAGCCCTCAATGATTGTCGTTGATATGGTCATGCCTGGTGTCGATGGTGTTGAACTGATTGACTGGCTGGCTCAGCAACAGTGTGATTCCAGGATCCTGATCGTTACCGGTTTCAATCCTCGCTATGTTGAGTTGGCGGAAGGACTTGGCGGCGCCAAGGGCCTTCCCCATATAAAGAGTTTAACCAAACCCGTGAAACTGGCTGACTTAAGAGCAGCCCTGTCCTGAACCTTGAAAATATCCGCCACCACGTCTTCTGACCTGCAGATCGCCAACGCCCTGGGATATCCGTATGCCCGGCCCGATCATTCCTACATGCTGACGGGAAGTACCATCTCTGAAATGCCGGCCGACTTCTGGCCCCAGGGACGCTTTCCGGTTATCGCTTGCGGTTCTAATGCGTCTCCGGATCAGCTTATTCGTAAATTTAACGGTATCGAGACAGATCCCATTTATGTCACTAAAGCAGACTTGCCCGGTTTCGTTTGTTGCTATTCCGCTCATATCACAGGCTATGGTTCCATCCCGGCAACCTTTGCGACGGCACCCGGCACGCAAACGGATTGCCATATCACCTGGCTGACCGAAGCACAGTTGGAACGCATGCACAAGACTGAATCCGTTGGTGTAAATTACCGGTTTTCAAAACTTACCGGCACAGGCCTTCGATGCCATACCCGTGGCCCAGTAAATGAGGCCTATGCCTATATCAGCCGTTCCGGACACTTGGAAATAGAGGGTAGCCCAATCCCTGTTTCCGCCCTATCAACAACACCACCTGCGAGTGGAGCTCTTGATCAGGAAGACCTTCAGAGAAAAATCTGCTCTCTCCTCTTTCCCGACGTTTCGCTTAATGATTTTATCCTTGATAATATTAGGAATGAAAAGCTTCGGCGTGACAGGACGGCACAACTCGGGCAATATGCCAAGGTATTCTCCAGCCTTTGCGAAACCGTTATCCTGCCTTAGAGCCTATTTTGTTATAGGAGGTCTCATGCCCATTCAAACAGAAGAAGAACTTCGCGCTATATATGCTGAGCCAAAAGAAGCCGTCTTACAAAAAATCCTGCCGCGTCTTGAGAAACACAGCCGAAACTTCATTGCTCATTCTCCCTTTATTGTCATGGCAACATCCGACGCCAAAGGCCATGCGGATGCTTCCCCTAAAGGAGATGCGCCGGGTTTCGTGCATGTTTCGGACGATAAAACGTTGCTGATCCCCGACAGGATCGGCAATAACATCGCGGACAGTCTCAGGAACATTCTGGAAAATCCGGAAATCGGCCTGATCTTTTTTATTCCCGGCATTCGTGAAACCCTAAGGATCAACGGAAAATGTGAAATCGTTAGTGATACAGGCACTCTTTCCGCGCTTGAAGCACAGGGAAAAGCCCCCCGTTCAGCGCTTAAGGTTACGGTTCGGGAAGTCTATATGCATTGCGGAAAATCCATCATCCGCTCCGACCTCTGGGGAGAGAGCAACAAAATTGACCGTTCGGAATTTCCCACCCTTGGCAAAATTCTAGCTGATCAGGTCGCCGGCAGAGATGAGGCCGAAAAACTGGATGAATATCTGGAACATTCCTACAAGGAAAATCTCTACTAAACTGTATACTCACTGAAACATAAACCGGGCCGCCATGTGATAAAAACAATAAAATCCCTGTCAATCGGCGCTGTTGGCGGCGCCGTTTTCTTCTGGCTGGATCTGCCTTTGGCCTGGATGATGGGTTCCATGTGCCTGGTGACCCTTCTTGCGGTACGGGGAATGAACCTGTCAGTCAACGGTACTCTTAGAAACATTATGGTATCCGTTCTCGGTGTCATGCTCGGCAGCAGCTTTTCTGCCGAAACCCTGGACAAGATTCTGGAATGGAGCAACGGTCTGCTTCTGCTGGCCGTCAGTATTATTCTCTCCATGACAGCCTCCTATCTCTACTTCCGGATCATCGGGCGGTTTGATCGGGTAACCGCGTATTTTGCCTCGGCACCGGGCGGCTTTAATGTGATGTATGAAGTCGGGGAAGCGAAAGGAGGCGATGGACGTTCTATCGCTCTGATCCATGCGACCCGAATACTTCTTCTGGTCATGACGGTCCCGCTGGTTTTTCGCTATGGTGTTGAGACAACAACGATGGTGGAAACTCTTCCCCTCTTTGGTGACTGGAAAGACCTTCCTGAATATGGATGGCTTCTGGCCGCGGCGGTTTCAGGCTATCTGATCGGTAAAATACTGAATTTTCCGGCCTATCACCTGATGGGACCGCTCCTGGTGGCGGCTATTATGGAAATGACCGGTTTTATCAGCGCCAAGCCCCCCATGATCCTTGTTTATGCAGCTCAGCTGGTCATCGGGACCGCTATCGGTCTTAGGTTCCTTGGGACAACATTACAGGAAATTCGGCGGGTTATCCTTCTCAGTATTGGCTCGACAGGCCTGATGATGCTGATCGCAACCGTTCTATCGCTCATCACCAGCGCTTATATCGGAATCAGTGTTCCAGGGCTGGTCCTGGCTCTGTCTCCGGGCGGTCTTGCGGAAATGTCCCTTGTAGCACTGGCCCTCGGGATTGATGTGGCCTTCGTCTCCATCATGCATGTGATCCGGATCGCTGTAATAATTGCCATCATCCCGCTTCTATATCCCCTCTTCCGGAAATGGGTCATTCAACGGAAAGAAAATTTTTAACCGAGTGCTGCTTTTCGAACACGCCCGTAGACCAAGAGCAAAGTAACGCCCCGCATAATCATATACAGGTTCAATGCAAGCCAGAGCCCATCCATCCCAAGAGGGTCTCTCAATCCCTCAATGGCAACAAAATAGGCAGCAGAAGACAAAATCATACCGTTGCGCATTTCCTTGGATTTCATTGCTCCGACAAAAATCCCATCCAATTGATAGGACCAAACAAAAATAAACGGCATCCAGATAATCCAGGGCAGATAGCTGTAGGATATGTCCCGTATGAGCGGAATACCGGTAAGCAGGTTAATAATCTCCGTCCCCAGCAAAACATAAACGGCCATATAAACGCCTGCGACAAGCAAGGCGAGATAACTACTCGCCCAGACCGCCTGATCCAGTTCCTCAACCTTCCTGCGGCCGATTGCCTTCCCGACCAGCGTACCAGCCGCGTGGGCAAATCCATCAAGTCCAAACGCCAGGAAAGATTTGAAATTCATAACAACGGTGACCGCAGCGAGCACGTCATCACCAAATCTTGTCGCAGCAATGGTGAAATAGGAAAAGGTCAAAATCAGCAGGATGTTTCGAACGAAAATATCTGCATTGGCTGACATCAGCCGACGCATACCATTGAGCGACAGAATTCTGCTTATGATCCACGATCCGCCAAGAGCCGTTATCTCACGATAGGCAAACGCCAATCCGATAAAGGCCGCCAGATATTCTGAAAGGGCTGTTGCCAGTGCAACACCGGGCACTTTCATATCCAGAACCACAACAAAAATCAGATCGAGCAGAATATTGGTGCCGTTCATGACAATCTGCGTCATCAATGCCAGACGCATCTTGCCAAGACCGATAAACAGGCCCAGCAGGGCGTAGTTGACCAGGGCTGCCGGAGCGCCCCAGATCCGGTAGTTGAAATAATCGGACGCGCTCCCTCCAACCGCTTTGGTCGGGCTGATGAGGTAGAGTGCGAGATCCAGAACCGGTCCATGTAACAACAGAAGAAGACTGGAGATACCCAGTCCGACAATGAGTGACTGAGCCATAACCGTGCGGATCTGATCCGCATCTTCTGCGCCCGCTGCCTGGGCGATAAATCCGGTTGTGCCCATTTTAAGAAAGCCGAATCCCCAGTAGATAAAACTGAAGATCATGGCACCTATCCCGACCGATGCCAGATAAACAGGATCCGGCAGATGGCCGATCACCGCCGTATCAACAGCGCCCAGTAGCGGAACGGACAGATTGGACAGGATAATCGGCCAGGCAAGACGCCAGACATCTGTAAACGACTTTCGGGAAACGGCCGGGATTGGCAAAGACGGCATATGTCTCAGAACCCGAACCTGTCCCGGATCGCATAGCCAATCATGGCCAGTGGCACAAACCAGGGACGACCGTGATAATAAGGGCGATCGGGAAAAGGCAGGTCATCAAAAGCGGTTACTCCCTCTGGCTCTGCCAATATCTGTAATGCGGCCTTGTGTCCAAGATATCCGGACATAGCCACGCCGGAACCGCAGTATCCAAGGGCGTAATAAACACCCTCATGCCTGCCGATCGTCGGCAAAGCGTCAAAACCATAAGCCACATTTCCGGACCAGACGTGGCTGACAGCCGTTTGCCTAAGCTCGGGAAAAATCTCGCACAATCTCTTCTGGAGGGAGCGCGCCTGTTCTTCGGGCGACGCCGGCAGAATTGTCGGCCTGCCCCCCAGCAGGACCCTCTGTCCGTCCGGAGAAGGCCGATAGTAGCTTAACATTTTCCGGCTGTCGGCAATCATACGTCCGGAGGGGAACAGCGCTTTAATCCGGTTTTCACCAAGCGGTTCGGTTGCAATCATCGTACTGCCGATAGGCATGATCCGCCGCTGCAGAAAGGTGTTAGCAGTTCCGCCATACCCGTTGGTTGCAAACAAAACATGACGGGCCCGGACAGAGCCGTCTGTCGTTTGAATATCAAAGCCATCTTTTACCTTCTGAAACGCTTTCGCTTCACACGGAGCGATCAGATGCGCCCCTGCCTTCTCAACAGCCCCTACCAGTCCTTGCAGATATTTGGCAGGATGCAAACCGCCTGTCTCGTACTGACGGATACCCCCAACATATAACTCACTCCCGAGATCCTCCTGATAAGCCTTTCCCTCCAGGATTTCTTCGTCAGCTCCCAGATAGCGACTCCGCTTCTCTGACTCCGCAGCCATCGACACAAAATGTTTCTTCAAAACCGCTGGATAGAGCCGACCGTTCAGTGCGAAGTCACAGTCTATGTCTTCAGTTTCAATCAGCTTTTTTAGAAAGGCTACGGAATGGACGGCTTCCTTTGCGATCGCAATGCCCTTTTCCTCGCCATAAGCGCTGATAAGTCCGCTTAAACCGGGTTTCAAAAGATTCCCGACCATCCCGCCATTCCGGCTGCTTGCCCCGTAACCCGGCACTTCCCGATCAATAATCAGAACATCCAGTCCCCTGCCTGCCAGAGTCCGGGCAGCACTCAGCCCTGTATAACCAGCTCCGATAACCAGCACATCTATTGGTCCGAAAGGGAGTTCTCCTTTTTTTCCCTGAGGTTTGGCCGCCTCCCACCAGAAAGGTGTTTTTTCTATACGATGTGTCACTGGGTTTGTCCGAACCTGCATAAACTCTGGAGACATGATTTGAAATTCGGACCACTAAAGCCTAATTATTGATGGAAGGGAATATAAAACAGGTGAGCAGGGAGTTATGGGCCGCGATCTGGATAAATCCAAAGACAGGAAACTATCGAATTCCGATGATGTAAGCGCCTTCCTGCAGAAGGTCGCCT
>DIYE01000178.1 GCA_002428885.1 Alphaproteobacteria bacterium UBA6062 | reverse complement strand
CGGTCCGGGGTGCGGTGGGCCGAGACAATTTTTGCCTCGAACGGAACGCCGAGTTCCTCAAGCGTGTCAGCCGCATGTTTCATAATCGGCCAGTCGGACTGACTGCCCATAATAATACCGATTTTTGGTGCTGCGCCGTTCTGCTCCATATCTTGGATGTCCTATGCCGGATGGAGGAAAAAAGTCTAATTTTCCCGGATTATAGGCTTGCTTTCCCCAGAAGCAAGTCCGGTATGATCCCTTTGAAATTTGCTGAAAGTAGCATATGTTTAACCAAATTGAGATAGGGTAGCGTTCTATTTTACGGGTCGGGTTAGTTTATGAAAGTTGGATCATCGGATCGCGCCACACGGACGGGCGTAACAGGCAGAACGGCGGCGAAGGCTGCAACGGATGCGTATTCCAGTGTTTCTGCACCCCGAACCATCAGTGATACCACATCGATCATGGGCATTCCCGAGGCTGAACTGACTCCGAAAGTCCGGGATGCGATTATGACTCTGATGGAGGAGGTCGACCGGCTCAGGCGATCCGTTGACGGCATTAACCAGCGATTAGCAGAAGCCGAAAAACTGGCCGATCAGGATCCTTTACTGCCGATTTATAACCGCCGGGCTTTTGTACGGGAACTCACCCGGGTGCAGGCAACGGTCGAGCGTTATGACAGTGCTGCCAGCCTGATCTATATTGATCTGAATGGCTTCAAGGAGATTAACGATACCTATGGTCATCAGGCCGGTGACTATGTTCTGTCGGAATTTTCGCATCGTCTGGTAACAGCTGTTCGGGAAACCGATATCGTCGGACGTCTGGGTGGTGATGAATTTGGTTTGATCCTGTCGAGGACGGATCAGGAGGCGGCGTCCATGCTGACCAAGCGTCTGCCGGGAGAGCTTGAGAAAAACCCCATCGTCTGGGAAGGTAATGTTCTGGATGTGGGGATGTCCTACGGTATTGTTCCGGTTCAGACCGGCGTCAATGCAGAGCAAGCCCTGAATGATGCGGATAATAAAATGTATCAGCAGAAACAGCAGGAGCGCAGAGATCGCTAACGCACGCGCTAATCCCGATCTTATGCAATAATATCGGGGAGCAGGGCGCTTTCCGTTTTAAAAATCTGGTCTTTGAGAGTGAGTTTGCGCTTTTTCATGCGCTGTAGCTGCAGGCTACTATAGTTGCCGGAATTGATGAGAGCATCAATTGCCAGATCGAGATCGCGATGCTCGGTTTTCAGATCAGCCAGTTTTTGCTTCAAGATTTCCTGATCGTCAATTTCTGTCATTCCGACGTCAATCCTCTATACATCTCAGCCTTGGTAAAAAGGCGTCTTTTGCCAGGATCGCAACTATCCGCTACTCTGACGATATATTTTAACATTTTTATGGCGATCCGACTAGGCTCAGGATCTGTCAACGATGAGCTGTCGGATCATGGCTTAACCCGGTTGTTAATAAATCCCTCAGAATTTCCGGGCTAAAACAGACTGTTCACCATTTGCAGGGCTTGCGGTGGGAACAAGGTGCGTGTTTATGATATTGAACGACGCCTGAGTCAAGGGAGTGTTGATTTGGCTGTTTTTTCATCTGCGGGTTTCCCGCCCTGTGCTCTTTGGGACTATGCGCTGAAGCTCTATAGCGATACGGCGGTTAGCGAAGCCTGTCTGTCTTTACAGGATCGTCTGAAGCTGGATGTGAATCTCCTGTTGTTCTGTGTTTGGGTCGCGGCCAGCGGTCGGGACCGTTTGACGGAAGACGAACTTGAAAAAGCGATGGATATAAGCCGGGATTGGCAGGCCGCTGCTGTTATGCCCCTGAGAGAAACGCGCCGCTATTTGAAAACACCGCTGGGTGAAATTGACAGCAGACTGGCTGGTGACTTGCGCCGTGTTGTGGTGGAAAGTGAGCTTTACGCCGAAAAACTCGAATTGCTGGCCCTTGACAGGATTATCACCCGCCCGGCAACGGGTAGCTTCGAAGGCGAGCAATGTGCCAATGATGCTGCTGCCAATCTTCTGGATTACCTGGCGGCCGTTAGCTCCAAAAATGTATCTGCGAGGGACCGCGAGGATCTTGGTGTCATCTGGAGGCAGGCCTTCCCGGGCGAAGATATCTCCGTCAGTCCGTTAGGGAACTGACTCTACCGCTCTTTCAGCCCTTTCCAGCGGGTTACCAGATCATTTTCGATATCCATCAGGTCAAGAACACGCCCAACGGAGTGATTGATCAGATCATCAATGCTGTCCGGCTTGATATAGAAGGCAGGCACGGGGGGCGCAATAATCGCTCCCATATACGAGAGTTGTGCTAGGTTTTTTAGATGTCCTGAATGAAGGGGGGTTTCCCGCAGCATCAGAACCAGCCGTCTTCTTTCTTTCAAAACTACGTCGGCTGCTCGCGTCAGAAGGCCGGCTGTCGTGCCGGTGGCGATCTCCGACATGGAGCGGATAGAGCAAGGGGCAATGACCATACCGGCATTCTTGAACGAACCAGACGCGATGGCTGCGCCAATATCGACCGGTTTGTAGGATTGACTGGCCAGGGCCTTCACATCAGAGACACTTAAATCCGTTTCATGAACCAGCGTAATCTCGGCGGCTTTACTAATCACCAGATGGGTTTCTACCTTTAGCATTTTGCAGGCTTCCAGAAGCCGGATCCCGTAGATTGCGCCGGACGCACCGGTAATGCCGACAATAAGCTTCTGATTTTCTGACATGAATTGAGATTTCCTAAATTAATCGAAACGGATGTCAATGATTGATATCAATTTCCTTAATAATTCTGTAATATAACATTGTTCACAGTTGGGAAACCAACTGCCTGCCCTTTAGTAGAGGAGATAAAATATGAGCACAACAGAGTATGTTGCACAGCTGACCGAAAAACATCATCAGATTGAAGAGGAAATTCACTCTGAAATGTTACATCCTTCGGCCGATCATGTGCATATTACCGAGCTCAAAAGAGAGAAACTCCGAATAAAGGAAAAGATAACCGAACTAACCACCAGACCGGTGGCTAACTGAAAAAAGTACCCCTAAAGATTTTTATGTGAGCGCCGGTTTTATACCGGCGCTTTTTTTGCGCCAGTAACCCTTCATTAAACTGTCAAATGATCGACACGGAATTGAAACGCTCCCCCAACAGGTTACCGGGTGACTTTAAGCGAATGAGGTCTGAACTGACAGGCCGTTAAAACGGGGGAACCGGCGCATGTATAAGAAACTGTCCGCTGCTGCAGTCATCTGCAGCTTTTTGATGTCCACAACCGCTCTGGCTGCAGAAATGCTGTCCGCCCGGGCAGTAACACCTAACGAAAAGGGGGCACTTGAGTCTCTTTATATTCTGAACGGCAATACGGTTTCAGGCGAGGAGCTGACGCTGGATATGACGAAAGCTTCATCCGGCATCGCGCCGGGAGAAAGTCGGGCCGTCCGTATCCTGCATATCAACGATATTCATTCCCATCTGGTGGATTTCCACCGCAAAGGGGATACCCACCGGATGGCGCAGATTTCCAAAATCGTCAAGGATACCCGGAAGGAAGCGGCGGCAAAAGGAGAAGCTGTTCTGTTCCTGAGTATTGGTGATGAGCATATCGGGACGGCCTGGGATGAACTGCTGGGCTCCGGAGCGGAGGATTTCCAGATGAGTGCACCTTATCGGGTTTTGTCTGCAGCCGGTCTCGATATGGCGGTTGTTGGAAATCACGAACTGGATAAGGGCTCGGCCCTACTGGCGCGGGCCATTGAGCAGGATGCCGATTTCCCGGTTTTGACAGCCAATCTGCATGGTTCAAAACATAAAATGCCCTGGGCGCCAGCGGCCATCGGCGAAGTGAATGGCGTTCGCATCGGCTTTGTAGGCCTTACGTCAACGGTTGATACCTATTTGCAAACCGAAGCGGATCCGGGATTGAAAGGCTATGATCCGGCAGAAGTTACCAAAAACCTGGTTGCAGCCCTGGCTCCAAAAGTCGACATGATCCTCATCCTCAGTCACGTGGGCTATAATGGTCCGCTTCCCGAGGGACAGGAACAGAAATACGATCTGGCTGTCGGTGATAAGCAGATAGCGGAAGCGGCGGCCGAGATATCAACCAAGCCGATCCTTCTGCTTGGCGGGCATACACATACGGTTCTCAATAAAGACGGGATTGAAGACAGGTCTGTGATTGCCAGTGTTCCGGTTCTGCAGGCCGGTGAATATGGAAAATATGTCGGTGATGTGACGGTAACCCTGACAGGCAAGCAGGACGGTTCCCTGACGGCTTCTTATGAGGGGAAGTTGATCCCGACCAAAGGCCGCGGCAAGGAAACCGAAGCGGATCTTGACCAGGCACTGCAGAAGACGGTTCTGGATCCTATCAAGGTACAGCTTGATAAACGACTGCAGGAAGCCATCGGCAAGGTTACGCCGAATGACGGTGTTGAAGACAGCAAGGTTGTTTCTGACCGTTATATTGGTGAAAGCGCCATCGCCAACTTCATGAATGATGCCATTGTCGAGCGCAGCAAATTCTGGCCGACCGGTGCCGTGGATTTTGCCGCCTTCAATGCGACCGGCATGCGCGGTGTCGATATGAAAGGCGATCTCACCTATGATGAATGGTACAAGGTGATGCCTTATGCCGATGAGATCTATATCTATTCGATCACTGGTGCGCAGCTTAAAGAGATCATCGAAGATAATGCCCGCCGGGTGGTTCGCCCGGAAGAGCTGACCGCCAATGGCGGCCCGCTTGACCCGAACAAATTTATCCCGCGCGGTTTCCAGCATTATTCATCCGGGATCCGCTACGAGATTGAACTGGGTAAGGATGCGCTGGGCACAAAAGCTAAAAATATCACGGTGAACGGTAAGCCGGTGGATGCGGTTCTGGATCAGAAATTTCGGGTTGCCTTCAATTCCTATGTCGCCAATGGCCGGGAAGGTTTCTCTGGTGGGGCCATCAAAGGATTGCCGGAACAGATCAAAGGATATGATCTAAAAGGCCTGCGTGCTACATCGGCTTTCAATACCTATCTGCTGTATCGTGGTCAGATAATCGACTATATCCGCGAGGATGCGAAGGGCGTCGTCAGCACCGAAACCGGCGCCCGGTATGATGGCCGGGTAGCGGTTAAATAAGCCCAAAACGGATAGAATGATCAGGCGCTTTTCTGTCGCAATAGGTGGAAAAGCGTCTTTTCTTTTTATACTTCTCTTTAATAAATTTCATTAGTATTTTGTTTTTCAACCTGATTTTTGCATTTGAATAGACTAACTTTTAGGCAGAAAATCAGTTTTTTCGACGAAGCTGCTGAAAGAATGGCAGAATTAAGGCGTCCGTGATTCGTCAAGCAGTTTTTTTCAAAAAAACACCCCACAATTTGTTGACGGAGACCAGGGCATTCTACAATATGTAGTGGTTTCGTTGATAAAACGACGGTTTGAAATACAAGCCGGTTCAAAGGGAAAATAAGGGCGCAAATGCGACTTTAGGGACACGTAACCAGCATAGTGTTTGGCTATGACAAAGATGTTACAATTTCCCGGTTTTTTCATCGTGGCATAAAGGGTTCGGAAATGGATATTCGGACCGGAGGCGTGATTTAATAAAGAGCAAGAGGTTGGGCATATGCTGGATACGGTCGATATGTTAACGGATATCGTGCAGGTTAAAGATGGTGCACGGGTTCATATTGATCATAGTCGGGACAAGTATCTGACGGAATTCGGCAAGGCCGTTCTTGAAGATCGATATCTTCTGCCCGGGGAAAGTTTCCAGGATCTGTTTGGTCGAGTCGCCAGTGCCTATGGTGATGATGATGCGCACGCCCAGCGTATCTATGATTATATCAGCCGCCTGTGGTTCATGCCGTCCACGCCGGTTCTCAGCAATGGCGGCAGTACGCGCGGTCTTCCTATTTCCTGTTTCCTGAACGAGTCCAATGATAGCCTGAACGGCATTGTTGATCTGTGGACTGAAAATGTCTGGCTCGCCTCTAAAGGCGGCGGTATTGGCAGTTACTGGGGTAATCTCCGTTCCATTGGTGAAGGCGTCGGGGCAGTTGGTAAGACATCTGGTGTCGTGCCGTTTATCCGCGTTATGGACAGTCTTACACTGGCGATCAGTCAGGGATCTTTGCGCCGAGGGTCGGCGGCTGTTTACTTGCCTATCTCACATCCGGAAGTAGAAGAATTTATCGAGATCCGCCGCCCGACCGGTGGTGATCCCAACCGTAAAACGCCGAACCTGCATCATGGTATCCTGATTTCCGATGACTTCATGCGGGCTGTTGAGGAAGACGCGGAATGGGGGCTGACCAGCCCGAAAGATGGTGCTGTTGTCCGTAAAGTCAGCGCCCGTAGCCTTTGGATCCGTATCCTGACAGCGCGCGTCGAGACGGGCGAGCCCTATATTATCTTTAACGACCGGGTAAACAGCCTGGTGCCGGAGCATCACAAACTGGCGGGGCTGTCCGTCAAAACATCCAATCTCTGTGCCGAGATTACCCTGCCCACCGGCCGGGATCATCTCGGTAATGACCGGACGGCGGTTTGCTGTCTTTCTTCTCTCAATCTGGAAAAATATGATGACTGGAAAGAGGAAGAGGGCTTCATCGAAGATGTGATGCTGTTCCTTGATAATGTCCTGCAGGACTTTATCGACCGTGCGCCGGATGAAATGGCCCGGGCCAAATATGCTGCCATGCGCGAGCGCAGTGTCGGTCTCGGTGTTATGGGCTTCCATTCTTTCCTGCAGGCGAAACGGGTACCACTGGAATCCGTGATGGCAAAAGTCTGGAACAATCAGATTTTCAGCCATATCAAACAGCATGCGGATGCCGCATCCAAAGCGCTGGCAAAAACCCGCGGTGCCTGTCCGGATGCCGCGGATTACGGGTTCGAGGAACGGTTCTCCAACAAAACGGCTATTGCACCGACAGCCTCCATTTCCATTATCTGCGGCGGCGCCAGCCCGGGGATCGAGCCGGCAGCGGCCAACA